>JAUNHF010000058.1 GCA_030524065.1 Deinococcus sp. | reverse complement strand
GCCCTGGGCCTGGCCAGGCAAGTGATCGGGGACGGGGGCCAGCCACCCAGCGGCCTAGCCAGCACTGTGCTGCGCCTCAGCGAAAGCGGGCTGGAAGTGCTGCGGGCCGGTGCCCTGCCCCTGGCCGATGTGCAAGCACAGCTGCGCGGCACCCCGCTGGCCGACCTGCCCCTGTCCGGCGGCGACCCGATCCCTAGGCCCTTTTGACCTGTGACCCCTACTCTGGGTGACCCCTCCCCTGGGCGCTATCATGCTGGGCCGTATGCCCGCTGCGCCTGACCGAACTTCCGAACCCACCCCACTGCAACTGGTCTGCGCGGCGCTGCTGGCAGCTGGCCGGCCCCTGCGGCTGAGTGAACTGGCCGGGCTGACCGGGCTGAGCGAGGACGGTGCCCTGCGTGTGGTGCAGGACTTGCAGGGTCGCCTGCGCGAGCTGGGCCTGGCGGCAGAACTGGTGGGCGGGGGCTGGCGACTATACGTACCGCCCGAGCTGGGGCCGCGCCTGGCCCCGGTGCTGTCCCTGGCAGCGCTGCCGCCGCTCAGTCACGCTGCGCTGGAGGTGCTGGCGGTGATCGCCTACCGGCAGCCGGTCACCCGCGCCGAAATTGAGGCCATGCGCGGGGGCAGCGCGTCTTCCCTGGTCACTTTGCAGGAGCGCGAACTGGTCAAGGCGGTGGGGCGCAGCGACGCGGTGGGCCAGCCCATCCTGTACGGCACCACCCAGAAGTTCCTCCTGGAATTTGGCCTGGCCTCGCTGGAAGAACTGCCGCCGCTGGAAGGCAGCGACTTTTCCGAACTGCTGCGCGGCTGAGGGCAAGGCCAGCAAAAGCGATGACGGGGCGATGGTCCCCGCTCCGCTCCTGCCAGCAATGTTGCTTTCTGCCCTTACACTGGGGCACATGCCGAGTTTGCCTTCACCCGCCACCACCCTCGCTCAGGCCGTTCGCAGCGGCGCCCAGGCCCCGGACGCCGCTGCCCACGAGGCGCTCCGCCGCGTCCGGGCGGCCAGCGGGCTGAACGCCCTGCTCAGCGAAGTGGACCCCGGCGAGCAGGTGCAGACGCTCAGGCAACGGCTGGCCGCCGGCGAGCCCCTGCCACTGGCCGGCGTGCCGGTGATTATCAAGGACAACCTGAACCTGCGCGGCACCCGGACCACCTGCGCCAGCCAGATGCTGGCCGAGTACCGCTCCCCCTACACGGCCACAGCGGTGCAGCGGCTGATGGACGCCGGCGCCGTGGTGGTCGGCAAAGCCAACATGGACGAGTTTGCCATGGGGTCCAGCACGGAGAGCAGCGCCTTCGGGCCGGCACTCAACCCCTGGGGCCAGGGCCGCGTGCCGGGCGGCAGCTCTGGGGGCAGCGCGGCGGCCATCGCTGCCCGGCTGGCCCCGCTCACGGTGGGCAGCGACACCGGCGGCTCGGTGCGCCAGCCCGCTGCCCTGTGCGGCGTGTACGGATTCAAGCCCACCTATGGCCGCATTCCGCGTTCCGGCCTGGTGGCCTATGCCAGCAGCCTGGACACGGTGGCCCCCTTTGCCCTGAGTGCCGCCGACCTGGCCCTGATGATGGGCGTGATGTCGGGCCATGACCCCCAGGACGCCACCAGCCTGAGACAGCCGGCCGATTTCAGCGGCGCACTTGGCCTGGATGGGCTGCGGGTGGGGGTGGTCACCGAAGGTCTGCGCGGACTCACCCCCGGCGTGGCGGCCACGCTGGACCGGATGCGTATGGCCCTGAGTGGCGCTGGCGCCCGGGTAAAGGAAGTCAGCTTGCCGCACCTGGACCACGCGGTCGCCGCCTACTACGTGGTGGCAATGGCCGAGGCCAGCTCCAATCTTTCGCGCTTTGACGGGATGCACTATGGCCGCCGCGCCGAGGGCCACAGCGGCGCGGGAGACACCACGCTGCGGACCCGTGAAGAGTATTTCGGGGCAGAAGTGCAAAAGCGCGTCATGCTGGGCACTTTTATTCTGAGCAGCGGACACGCGGCCCGCTATTACACCAAAGCCTTGCAGGTTCGCCGCCTGATCGCACAGGAACTTGCGGACGTTTTTGGGCGCTTTGACGTGCTGCTCACGCCCACCAGTCCCTTTCCAGCCTTCCAGCTGGGCGAGCGCAGCGGCGATCCCCTCGCCATGTACGCCGCCGACGTGAACACCGTGGCCGTGAACCTGGCGGGCGTACCGGCGCTTAATGTGCCGTCCGGCTTTGAGGAAGTGGACGGCGAACGACTGCCGGTGGGCCTGCAATTTATCGCCCGCGCCGGCGACGACGCCCGGCTGGTGGCCCTGGCCGCCGCCCTGGAAGACCTGGGAGCCGTGGAGCTGGAGGTGCCCGGCGGCTACGCGGACTTTGCGCTGTAAGCGGCGAGCTGTGCATTAGACTGACGCCATGTCCACAATTCAGCCAGCCGCCCTGCGGCCCCGGTCGGTGCTGTTTGCGCCGGGCGGCCGCGCCGATCTGATTGCCAAGCTGCCCCGCTCCGGCCCTGACGCCGTGGTAATTGACCTGGAAGACGCTGTGCCTGCCACCCCCCAGGCCAAGGCCGACGCCCGGCCTGTTGCCCGCATGGGCAGCGAGGCGCTGTGTGCCCAGCATCCAGAGCTGGCCGTGTTCGTGCGGGTCAACGCGGTGCACTCGCCCTTTTTTGAAGAAGACATGGCCGCGCTGCACGCCGGTCTGGCCGGAGTCGTGGTGCCCAAATTGGAAGCGGCGGTAGATGCGGAAATGGCCCGCGACGCTCTGCGTGAGCGCGGGCTGAACCTGCCTATCCTGGCGGGGCTGGAAACCGGGGCCGGGGTCTGGAACGCCCGCAGCATCCTGCAACTGGACTGCGTGCGCTGGGCCTATTTTGGCGCAGAGGACTATGTCACCGACCTGGGCGGGGTGCGGACTCCCGGCAATCAGGAGGTGCTGTACGCCCGCTCGCAGGTGGCACTGGCCGCCCGGCTGACCGGCACGCACGCGCTGGATATCGTGGTCACGGCGCTGAACGACGAACCCCGCTTCCGCGAGGACGCCGCGCAGGGCCGCAGCCTGGGCTACGGCGGCAAGCTGTGCATCCACCCGGCGCAGGTGCCCCTCAGCAACGAGCTGTTTGGGATCAGTGAAGCGCAGCTGGCCCGCGCACGCGCCCTGCTGGACGCCGCCGCCGGGGCCGCACAGGCCGGGCACGGAGCGTTCAGCTTTGAGGGGCAGATGGTGGATGAACCGATGCTGGCCGCTGCCCGCGCTGCGCTGGCCCAGGCTGGAGAGGAGAACGAGCCATGACCGAACTGAACGCCGACCTGCTGCGCCCCCAGGGCCGCTACTTTGAGGAGCTGCCGCCCGGCACGGTGATTCGCCACCGCATCACCCGGACGCTGACCGAGAGCGACAATATTTTCTTTACCACCCTGACCATGAATCCGCAGCCGCTGCACCTGGATTTCGAGTACGCCGCCAGAAGCGAGTTCGGGCAGCCGCTGGTCAATTCGATGATGACCCTCAGCCTGCTGGTGGGCCTGAGCGTCCACGAGCTGACGCTGGGCACCTTGATCGCCAACCTGGGCCTGGACGGGGTGCGGTTCCCGGCGCCGGTCTTTCACGGCGATACCATCCGCGCCGAATCGGAAGTGCTTGAAGCCCGCCCCAGCCGCAGCCGTCCCGGACAGGGAGTGGTCACCGTGCGGCACCGCGCCCTGAACCAGCGCGGCGAGGTGGTGGCTGAGTGTACCCGCACCATGCTGATGCAGGGTGGCCCAGCCAAGACCTGAACGCCCCAGCCTCAAGTGGCCCGTGCCTGGGCCGGTACACTCCTCCTTATGGCGGGAGACATCATGCAGGCAGCGGGGGAGCAGGTCTGGCAGGCCCTCTCCCCCACGGACCGGCAATTTCTCAGTGACCTACACGCCGACACCGCTGGTGCGGGAACCCTGGCCCTGGTGGGCGGCGCCGTGCGCGACGTGCTGCTGGGCATGCACAAAGTTTCGCCTGACCTAGATGTCGTGCTGGACACCACCGGCGGCCTGAGCGTAGCCGAGCTGGCGCGGCGCTACAGCGCCCGCACCGGCCTGCCCCACACCTATCATCCGCAGTTCGACAACGCCACCTTGACCCTGCCTGGCGGGCGTACAGCGGACCTTATCCGGGCGCGGCGAGAAACCTATCCAGTTCCTGGACAGCGGCCCGTTGCCCAGGCAGGTACGCTCACGGACGACCTCTGGCGGCGCGATTTTGCCCTCAATGCGCTGGCCCTGAGGCTGGGCGAGCCAGCGTTGCTGGACCCCACCGGCGGCCTGCCCGACCTGCACGCCCGCACGCTGCGCCCGCTGCACGCCCACTCATTGCACGAGGACGCCAGCCGCCTGATCCGCGCCGCACGCCTGGCCGGGCGGCTGAGGCTACGCCCCCACCCAGAACTGCTGCGCCAGGTGCCAAGCGCCCTGGCACTGGCCTGCGACACCCCGCGCCTGTGGGCCGAGCTGGAACTGCTGCTGCGCGAGCCTGACCCGGCCCAGGCCGCCGCCGCCCTGCGGGAGTGGGGGGCCGCAGAGGTGCTGCCCGCTGGCCTGGAAGACCTCTGGCGGGCCTTGCACGCAGTGGGCGCTGACCCGGTAAGTTACGCTGCCGCCCTGCTGCACCAGGCCGACCAGCCAGAGCTTTGGCAGGAGCGCCTTGGCCTGGGCACTGCGCCGGCCCGCTTGCTGGAACGCGCCCGCTCGCACGCCGACTTTGCACCAGACAGCCCTGAGCAATGGCTGCGCCGCGTGCTTTTTCCGCAGCGCCCGGATTACCTACCGCTGCAAGGCCGCGATCTACTGGCAGCGCGCTGCGCGGCTCAGGCCAGGTGACCAGCCGGGACGAAGAATGGGCTGCCCTGCACGGGTGGCAGGAGCGGCCCACAGGCAGAGGGCAACACTAAAAAGCGAACACCAGGCCCAGTGCCCACTCACGCACCGTCCTCAAGAACTGGCCGAGCTGTCCCTGAAACACCAGGATAAAAGCCATCACAGCCACGAAGCTCAGCGGGCTACGCTCAAATTCCATCAGGGCGCGGCCCAGTGGGGGCACCAACCCCGACAGAACCCGGCTGCCGTCCAGCATGGGAATGGGGAGCAGGTTAAACACGGCCAGGCCCACATTCAGCGAAAAGAACACCAGCAGCACCTGCCCCAGCGTCGTCAGCTCCTGCAAGTTTGCCCCGAAAGACAGCTCAGGCGGCAGGAAACGCAGCGCCACCCCCGCCAGCAGCGCCAACAAAATATTGCTCAGCGGCCCCGCTGCCGCCACCCAGAAGTTCTGCCAGCGGCCCAGGCGGCTCATGTTCACCATCACCGGCTTGGCAAATCCGAAGCCCGCCAGCAGCAGCAGCAGCGTGCCGAAGGGGTCGAGGTGCGCCAGTGGATTGAGCGTGACCCGGCCCTGCGAGCGCGGCGTGGGGTCCCCGAAACGGTCCGCTGTCCAGGCATGCGCAAACTCGTGAAAAGCCAGCGCCATCATCAGGGCCAGCGCCGTGATGGCAAAGGCGACCGGGTCGGTCTGAAGTAGCCCGAGCAGGCCCACGGCTCAGCGCCCCCCGCCGTAATTGGGCGCTTCTTTGGTAATCGTTACGCCGTGCGGGTGGCTTTCGACCAGGCTGGCCCCCGAAATCCGCACGAACTGCGCGTCGCGGCGCAGGGCGTCCAGGTCAGCCGCGCCGCAGTAGCCCATGCTGGACTTCAGGCCGCCCGCAAACTGATACAGCACCTCGCCCGCCGTGCCCCGGTAAGCCACGATGCCTTCAATCCCTTCGGGCACGAACTTGCGGGTACCACTCTGAAAGTAGCGGTCCGAGCTGCCCTCGCCCATGGCGCCCAGGGACCCCATGCCCCGGTAAGATTTGTAGCGGCGGCCGTCGCGCAGCACCATTTCGCCGGGGGCCTCATCGGTGCCGGCCAGCGCCGAGCCCATCATCACCACGTTGGCGCCGGCCGCCAGCGCCTTAGGCACGTCGCCGGTCTGCTTGATGCCGCCGTCGGCAATCACGGGAATGCCCGCTTCCATCGCCGCAGCGCTGGCCTCGAAAATGGCCGTGATCTGGGGCACGCCCACCCCCGTCACCACGCGGGTGGTGCAGATGCTTCCGGGGCCAATCCCCACCTTGACCGCGTCGGCACCGGCCAGAATCAGGTCACGGGCACCACTGCGGGTGGCGATGTTCCCGGCAATCACTTCCACGTCAAACTGGTCCTTGACACGTTCCAGCGCCTTGAGGATGCCCTGCGAGTGCCCGTGGGCGCTGTCCAGCACCAGCACGTCGGCTCCAGCGGCCACCAGTGCGCCGGCGCGGTCCATCAGGTCGGCCGACACGCCGATGGCCGCCGCCACCCGCAGGCGGCCCAGCTCATCCTTGGCGGCGCTGGGGTACTTCATGCGCTTGGTCAGGTCCTTGATGGTCATCAGGCCGCGCAGCATACCCGCGTCGTCGGTCACCAGCAGCTTTTCAATGCGGTGCTGCTTAAAGATTTCGCGGGCCTGTTCCAGCGTGGTGCCCACCGGCACGGTGACCAGGTCTTCCTTGGTCATCACCTCCTGAATGGGCGTGCCCATGTCGTCCACAAAGCGCATATCGCGGTTGGTGAGGATGCCCTGAAGGCGGCCATCAGAATCGGTGATGGGCACCCCACTAATTTTGTATTCGCCCATCAGCCGGTCGGCGTCGGCCACCGTGGCCGTGGCGGGCAGGGTGATGGGGTCGGTGATCATGCCGCTTTCGCTGCGCTTGACCTTGCGGACCATCTCGGCCTGCACGTCTACCGGCATGTTCTTGTGAATCACGCCGATGCCGCCTTCACGGGCCAGGGCCACCGCCATTGCCGTTTCGGTCACGGTATCCATCGCCGCCGAGATAAAAGGAATATTCAGCCGAATACGCCGGGTCAGCTGCGCCTGAATGCTCACGTCGCTGGGCAGCACCTGAGAGTGCCGGGGCTGCAGCAGCACGTCATCGAACGTGATGCCTTCCTGGCCGAACTTGTACCCGAAGCGGGCCTCCTGGTCGGTGGGGTCGTAGGCGGACGGCTGCATAGGCTCCTGGCTCATGCAAGCCAGTGTACCCGCTGCCCCGCCGCCGCATGGTGCGCCAACTCCTGCCCGGCGGCCCTCCCACCCGACCGGCGGACGGTGGGCTGGCCTCAGCCCAGGCGGTAGACCACCGCTTCGTAAGGGCGCAGCGTGAATTCAGGCGGGGTCAGCTCCCCGGGTGGCTGGGGCAGCGGCGCGCCGGGCAGGTTGCCCAGCAGCAGGGTGCTGCCCGGCGGCAAAGACAGCGGTCCAGACAATGGCAGGGTCACTTCCTCGGTGCAAAAGTTGCACACCACCAGCGCGGCTTCATCACCCGCCACGCGCCGGTAAGCCAGCACCTGCTCATGCTCGGGCAACAGCGGCTCTATCTCGCCGTAAGCGAACAGCGGTTGGTGGTGCAGCGCAATCAGGGCGCGGTAGTGGTGCAGCACCGAATCCGGGTCGGCCAGCTGCTCCTGCACGCTTAGGCCGCTGGCTCCGGCGTGCGGATCGGCCAGCCAGGGCGCGGCCGTGCTGAAGCCGCCTTCCGGGGTCCAGCGCATCGGGGTGCGGGCCTGGTCACGGGAGCGCGCCGCCAGCACGTCCAGCGCCTGCGCGTCACTCAGCCCGCGCTCGCGCATCAGCGCGTAGGCATTGTGGCTTTCTACGTCGCGGTAATCGTGGATGGACCCGAAGCGGGCATTGGGCAGCCCCAGTTCCTCGCCCTGAAAGATGTACGGCGTGCCGCGCAGCAGCAGGCCCGCCGTGGCGAGCATCTTGGCGGCGGCAGCGCGGTGCTGAGGGTCATCGCTGCCAAAGCGCGAGACAGGCCGGGGCTGGTCGTGGTTGCCCCAAAAAGTCGCCATCCAGCCACCCGCGTCGCTCATCGCCTGCTGCCAGCCGAACAGGATGCGCTTGAGCTCCAGAAAGTCGGGCGGCATCAGCGTCCACTTGTCGCCGCCAGCGTAGTCCACCTTGAGGTGGTGAAAGTTGAACACCATATTCAGCTCGCCGCGCTGCGGCTGGGTGTACAGGACGCAGTGCTCCACCGTGGTGGACGACATCTCCCCCACCGTAACGGCCTGGGCCAGCCCGGTTGCCTGGCTCAGCTCGCGCAGGTACTCGTGGACCCGTGGCCCGTCGGTATAAAAGCGGCGGCCATCGCCCGCGTGGTCGTCTTCCAGCACGTCCGGTTTGGAAATCAGGTTCACCACGTCAAAGCGGAACCCGGCCACGCCCCTTTCCAGCCAGAACCGCACCACGTCGTGCAGCTCGCGGCGCACAGCGGGATTGTCCCAGTTCAGGTCGGCCTGCGTCACATCAAACAGGTGCAGGTACCATTGGCCCACTTCGGGCGACCAGGCCCAGGCTGAGCCGCCGAACTTGCTCTGCCAGTTGGTGGGCGGCTGCTCTGGCGACCCGGCGCGGAAGATATAGCAGTCTTGGTACTCCCGATCTCCGGCCAGCGCCCGCCTGAACCACTCGTGCTCGGTGGAGGTGTGGTTAAAGACCATGTCCAGCATCACGCCCATACCGCGCTGCCTGGCTCCGGCAATCAGCGCATCCACATCAGCCAGCGTCCCAAAGCGGGGGTCCACCGCCCGGTAATCGGCCACATCGTAGCCGCCGTCGCGCTGCGGCGACACGAAAAAAGGCGTAAGCCACAGGTAATCCACCCCCAGCGCCGCAAGGTAGTC
>JAUNHF010000057.1 GCA_030524065.1 Deinococcus sp. | reverse complement strand
CGAACAGGCCCGTGTAGGTTGCCATGTTGCTGCGCGGGGTGCGGCCAATCGGCTTTTGGTCCACCCGGACGAGGCGTGTGATCTGGCCGAGGTCGCCGCCGAGCTGCGCGGTGCCATTCACAGTGGGGGCATCGTCCTCGTCGCCTTCTTCGGCCACGGGCTGCCCAAAATGCGCCGCCAGCGCTTCTACGAGCGCCCCACTCACCAGCGAGGATTTGCCTGAGCCAGAGATGCCGGTCACGCTGGTCAGCACGCCGAGCGGAAAGCGCACGCTGAGGTCATGGAGGTTGTGGCGGGTCACGCCGCTCAGGTCCAGCCAGCCGGACGGCTCGCGGGGTTCGTGGGGTTCAGCGTGGGACCCGGCAAACAGATACTTGCCCGTCTGGGACGCTGCCACCTCTTTCAGCCCTTCGGGCGGCCCGCTGTAAAGAATCTGCCCGCCTTTCTCGCCCGCTTCCGGGCCCACGTCCACGAGCCAGTCGGCGCGGCGAATCACGTCGGGGTCATGCTCCACCACGAACAGCGAGTTGCCGCCGCGCTTGAGGCCGTCCAGCGCCGCGAGCAAAGCCTCGGTGTCGGCGGGATGCAGCCCGGCGGACGGCTCGTCGAGCACATACACCACGCCAAACAGGTTGGAATACAGCTGCGTGGCGAGGCGCAGGCGTTGCAACTCGCCGGGCGAGAGCGTGGGCGTGGAGCGTTCCAGTTGCAGGTAGCCCAGGCCGAGGCCCAGCAGCACGTCCAGGCGGCGCGTCAGGTCCTCGGCCATGCGCTGCTGGGCGATGGCCTGCGCCGCGCCCTCGGCACTCGGTGCAGTCTCGGCGTACGGGCGCAGCACCTCGGCCACGCGCACCAGCGGCAGCCGCGAGAACTCGGTGATGTCCAGCCCGGCAAAGGTCACGTTCAGGGCTTCTTGCCGCAGCCGTCTGCCGAGGCACAGCGGGCACACTTCCGAGATCATGTACGCCTGCACGCGCTTTTTCATGGCGGCGCTCTCGCTGTGGGCGAAGGTGTGCAGGACATGGCGGCGGGCACTGGAAAAGGTGCCCATGTAGCTCGGTTCTGTCCCACGTTTCACAGCGCGGCGGGTTTCTTCGGGCGTGAATCCGGCGTACACCGGCACCACCGGCTGCTCGTCGGTAAAGAGAATCCAGTCGCGCGTTTCCTGCGGCAGGTCGCGCCAGGGCACGTCCACATCGATGCCGAGTGTGACCAGAATGTCGCGCTGGTTTTGCCCGCCCCATGCCTGGGGCCACGCCGCCACTGCCCGCTCCCGGATGGTCAGCGACGGGTCGGGCACCATCGAAGCCTCGGTGACGGTATAGACGCGCCCCAGGCCGTGGCACTCCGGGCAGGCGCCTTCCGGCGTGTTGGGCGAAAAGCCCTCGGCGTACACGATGCCTTGCCCCTCGGGGTAGTCCCCGGCGCGGGAATAGAGCATTCGCAGCAGGTTGGAGAGGGTGGTCACGCTCCCCACCGAAGAGCGGGCGGTGGGGGCGCCTCGCTGCTGCTGCAACGCGACGGCGGGCGGCAGGCCGTCGATGGCGTCCACGTCGGGAGCACCAACTTGATTGAACAGCCGCCGGGCGTAGGGCGACACCGACTCCAGATACCGGCGCTGCGCCTCGGCGTAGAGCGTCCCAAAGGCGAGTGACGACTTGCCGGAGCCGGACACGCCGGTAAAGACGACCAGGGCGTCACGCGGCAGCTGAACGGAAATGTCCTTGAGGTTGTGCTCGCGGGCGCCGCGCACCTGCACGAAGCCGGTGCCGAAAGCAGAGGAAGGAACAGGTGGCATTACCGGCCAGTATGCGCCAGAGCAGTGCAGGCCGGGAGTTTGGTAAAGCTTGGGTTGACTTATACAGGCTGCCAAATTCAGGAGCCAAGAGTTTAAGGGCAGGTAAAGCTGGCTGACGCGCGGCTGCCCACCGTGCGGGGGATACTGGCCGGGCAAGACTTTTTCTGCCGGCTTTCCCCCACTGCCCGCCCATTTCCCGAAAGGATGTGCGCCCATGCGTAATTTTTCTCTGCGTGAACTGTACCTCTCCCAACTGCGTGACCTCTACTCCGCCGAAACCCAGCTGCTGGCGGCCCTGCCCAACATGGCCGCCAGTGCCCAGAACCCTCAGCTTAAGCAGGGTTTCACAGACCACCTGGCCCAGACCCGTGAGCAGGTGCAGCGGCTGGAGCAGATTTTTGGTGCGCTCAGCGAGCCCACGTCCGGCAAAGTCTGCAAGGCGATGCAGGGCCTGGTGCAAGAAGGCGCCGAGGAAGCCGGCGAGAACAAGGAAGGCCCGGTGCGTGACGCCGCGCTGATCGCCGCCGCTCAGCGGGTAGAACACTACGAGATCGCCGCCTACGGCACCGCTGTGAACTTCGCCCGGCTGCTGGGCGAGGAGCAGGCCGCCGCGCTGCTGGACACCAGCTTGCAGGAAGAAGGCCAGACCGACCAGCAGTTGACTGAAATAGCCAAGACCGTCAACCAGGCGGCCCTACAGGAGAGTGTTAGCAGCTGAGCAAGCTGAGCTGCATGGCTCCCGCCCCGGCTTATGCTATAGCCGGGGCGGGCCTTTGTTGCCCTGGACGCTAATTCAGGGGGCGAGGTTCCCGGCGGCGAGGCCATCCAACGCCCGCAGCGCGGCTGCCAGCTCTGGGTCCTGGCCGGTGCGGGCAAAAGCCGCGTCATCACGTTTGACGGGCACCTGGGGCTGCACGCGTGCGCTCAGGGGCTGGCCGTTCGCCGTTTGCATCCGCGACACCGTGACCTGTAGGCCCGAGCCGTCGGCAAGGGGCAGCAGCTGCGTGGCGGAGTCTCCCACCCCCACTGTGGGCTGACCCAGCACCACCGTCTGGGGGCGCGATAGCAGATCGCGGGCCATGAATTCCGCGCCACTGGCCGAGTCCTGATCCACCAGCACCGCCAGCGGGCCTGTGAAGCGCTGTGGCTTGAACACCCGCTGGCCGCGCTGGGCTTTGCCGTCAATCAGATAACGGCCCCCGTCGTAGGAATGCAGGGTAGACAAAGACCGCTCCACGTCCAGCAGCGGCGCAGGCTGAGTCTGGGCGCCGCTGCTCAGGACTGCTTCGGACAGCAGACCGCCGGGATTGCCGCGCAGGTCCAGCACAGCGCGCTCGGCCCCCTCTTGCTGGGCGCGCCGCAGGGCGTCGTGCAGGTCCTGGGCCACCCCCTGCGCGTCGAAATGGCGCAGGCGCAGCAGGGCGGTGCGGTTAGCCAGCATGTCCAGGCTGACTGCTGGGGCCACGAACTCGGCTCCACTCAGGCTGACCTGTGCGGGGCGGCCTGCCCGTGAGTAGCTCAGTTCTGCGGCCCGGCCTGCGCGACCGGCGGCCCCCAGCTTGGCCCCCGCCCACTCGGACAGCAGAGGCAAGCGGCCCAGATGGGTCAGCAGATCGCCGGCGTGCAGCCCGGCCTGCTCGGCGGGTGAACCCGGCAGAACCTCGGTCACCAGAATGCCCTGTCCTGGCATCAGCCGGGTGACCAGGCCGAACGACAGGCTGCTGGCCTGCCCGGAGGATTCCAGCTCCCGTGCTGTCCACTCGCCGGGCACGAAGAAATTGGTGTGGTCGTCGTTCAGCGCCCTCAGCAGCTCACCGATCAACGGGTAGACGGCCTTGGAAGGGCAAAGGCTCTGACCGGCGCATAGGGCCTGCACGCGCGGCAAAAAGCGTTCCCGCAGATCCTGAGCACGCGCCTGCGAAGGCCCGCCGTAGTTAAGGCCCAGCTCGTAAATCACCTCGTCGAACAGGTCTTGAGCACTGACCGAGGGCTCCTGCTCCGGCTGGGGTGCGGCAGCGGCCACCGGGGTCAGCAGCAGCGCCCCGGCCAGCAGACGAGCGGCGCTGCCAGACCTTAGCAGGGCACCCCCTGTATTCAGCGCCCTCACTGGGCTCCTCCACTTTTTGCCCCGCTGCCTGGAAGCTCGAAAGTTTGCGGCGGCAGCGCTGGATTCAGCTCGCGGGTCAGCACTTGCTCACGGTAGACCACCTCGCCTCCCGGCAACAGGAGGGTCCGCACTTCCAGGGCCTGCGCCGCCACGTCTTTGGCTCTCTCTTTGGCGGCACCGCTGCCGATGCCGGCCACCCGTGGCTCGCTGTACGAAAAAGTGAGCAGGGCCAAGTCTTTGTCGGCGCTGCGGTCGGCCAGCAACCGGCCCGTGTTTGGGTCCACCAGATAGTGCCAGGCGGTTCCGTCCGGCCAGGTCGCTTCCAACACGGTGCCTTTGATGGGCTGCGGGGAGTCCGGAAGCCAGGTCTGAAGGCCGGGCGCCCGCAGGCGCACCCCCGGTGCAGCGGCGGCGCCCAGACCACCCACCCCGCTGTACAGATTCCAGCGCAGGGTCTCGGCCCGCTGCTGGGGCACGGGTACCGTGCCGTGCTGCGGGGTATAGAGGAGCCCAGCTGCCGGCGTCAGCAGATGCACCGTGTCCAGTGTTTGGCCGGCGTAATCGGTGATGCGTAGGCGCTGGCCGCGAAAATCGGTCCAGGTGTCGCGGATGTAAGGCGTGAGCTCTCCCTCCTCGCTGGTCTGGACCCGCTCATGCAGGGCCACCAAGCCTGAGCGGGGCAAACCCGCCGCCTGCTGGGCCTTTTCCAGCAGGGCAGGAGCGCTCAGCAGCGCTGGAGCCGGTCGCTGGGCAGACAGCAACGGCGCAGGAGATCGCTGCGGTGCCTGGGCCGCCAGGGCGCCACCGCCCAACAGCGTCCCCGCCAGCAACAGGGGCGCAGCGGCCAGGATCACCTGGCGGCTCAAGGCCCGGAGGCCCGGTGAGGAGGTGTTCACAGCCCCAAGTTTAACAGCCCTCCGGGAACGACTCGCGCACCTCTGCCCCTTTCGGATGGGAATGAGTGTTCAGATGGGCTTCAGCGGGTCCAACTCCACCCAGCCACTGCCCTGGGCCTGGCTGCGCTGCGCCGCTGCCAGCACCCGCATGGTGTCCAGCGCCTGTTGCGGGGTCACCGGCGGCGGGGTGCCTTCCCGGATAGCGGCGGCCAAGGCGCGGTAGAACGCGGGGTAATCGCCGGGCAGCCGGGTCACCCACCGCTCACCGTCGGCAAGGAGCAGGTGGCCGTCTGGAGCGCCGAGGCCCCAGCCGATTTTCCCGGGGGTCTCCCCTGCTTTCAGGGCGTTTTCCTGGGGGTCCAGCCCCTCTATCACAAAGGAACCCGCCGTGCCGTGCACCACAAACCGTGGCGCCATCCAGGCGGTCAACATGGAAGCGCGCAGGGTCACGCGGCGCTCGCCTGCGGCGTCCGTGTAATCCAGTGTCACCTCGGCGTGGTCGTCGCTGCGGGCGCCGGGGCGCACCCGGGCCAAGTCGGCGCGGACCCGCCGGGGCAGGCCGAACAGGGTCAGCGCCTGATCAATCAGGTGAGGTCCGAGATCGTACCAAATGCCTGCGCCGGGTTCATCGCCTTCGCGCCAGCGGTCACGCACCTCGGGGCGAAAGCGGTCAAAATGCGAGTGAAGTGCCGTTATCCGCCCCAGCTCGCCGCTGCTCAGCACTTGCTGCAAGGTCAGGAAGTCCCCGTCCCAGCGCCGATTCTGAAAGACGCTCAGCACCAGGCCCTGCTCTGCGGCCAACGTGATCAGGGCCTGCGCTTCGGCGGAAGTCAGGGCAAAAGGCTTTTCCACCAGCACATGCCGTCCTGCCCTCAGCGCCGCGTGTGCCAGGGCAAAATGGGTGCGGTTGGGGGTGGCGATCACCACCAGTTCAGCGTCCGACCCGTCCAGCAGCGCTCTGGGTGTGGCAAAGACCTGCGCTTCCGGTAGGGCTGCCGGCGTCTGCGGGTTCCGGCTGGCGGCGGCCACCAGTTCGAATTCAGGTAGGGCCCGTAGCAGCGGCACATGAACCACCTGACCGACCGAGCCGTAACCCAACAGCGCGGTGCGGATGGCAGGGGGACGGCTCACGCTGCTAGGGTTTCTCTCACTCAGTGGGCGGCCCCGCGCCGGGGAAGTAGATGCAGCAGCCCCACGATGCTAAAGCCCACCAGCAGCCCGAACAAGCCCGAGCCGATGGTCCCCACCAGCCATTCAATGAAGGTGTGGGCGGCGGGCACGGCGTGGGCCGCCTGCACTGCGAAGTCGTGGATCAGGTGTTCCAGTTCCGGAAAGCCCAGCTTGGCGAGGCCGTCCACGATGATGTGTCCCCCCACCCAGAGCATGGCGGCCGTGCCAATGACCGACAGGGCCGTCAGCACGTGTGGCATGGCCTTGACCAGACCGCGCCCGAACGCGGCCACACCGCCCTGGGAACTCTGAGACAGCTTCAGGCCGATATCGTCCATCTTGACGATTAATCCCACCACACCGTAGACCAGCGCCGTGATGAGAAGGGCCACCAACAGCAGAATCAGGGCGCGTGACATCAGCGGCTCAGTTGCCACTTCGGCCAGGGCAATCGCCATGATCTCTGCTGACAGAATCAGGTCGGTGCGAATGGCGCCGCTGACCATCTGCTTCTCGTGCTCCTCGCTGCTCAGGTTGGCCATCTGTTCCTCTTCAGCCTGGTGGTGACCGCCACCGAAAGCTTCGTAGACTTTCTCAGCGCCCTCGAAGCACAGGTAAGTGCCGCCCAGCATCAGCACATAGGTAATGGCTGAGGGGAGAAACTGGCTGAGCAGCAGCACAGCCGGCAGAATAAAGACCAGCTTGTTGCGCAGCGATCCCTTAGCAATCTTCCAGATGATGGGCAGCTCGCGGGCCGGAGAAAAGCCAGTGACATAACGTGGTGTCACAGCGGCGTCATCCACCACCACGCCGATGGTTTTGCTCCCTGCTTTGGCGGCGGCGGCGCCAATATCGTCTATTGAGGCGGCGGCGGCGCGGGCAATCACCGAAATATCGTCCAGAAGGGCGACCAGGCCACCGCTCATGCGCGGCTCCAGGTGAGGGGGGTGGAAGAAAAGCTCAACATCCGGTCTAGCTTAGCAGCCAGGGTCGGAGAGGCTGTTTACGAGGAGTTTAAGTAGGATAGACATGATTTTGTTATTCGCATATCAAATCCTGTCTTTTGAAAAGGGGCCTTGTATCGGCCCCTTTCCCTGCAAGTCTCATCCTTTAGACCGTCAGGAAGTTCTTGACCTCGCCCAGACCGCCGGCATTGCGCAGGACTTCGCCGCGCTCCCGGTCAATGAGGGCCGGGGTGCTCTGCACGCTGTACTCGGCGGCCAATGCCTCAAATTCAGCGGCGGCCTGCTCACGGTGAACCGTCACAATCTGATCGTCAAATTGGCCCCGCAGCGGCTTGGCCAGCATCAGCTTGAGGCGCTCGCAGTTCGGGCAGTTGTCTTGGGTCAGCAGCACAAAGCGGGTTTGGGTGGGGGTCACGGTTGCAGCTTCAGTCATGGGCCAGGGCCTCCAGATGGGCGGGGCGAAGGGGTTCTTTGCGGGTCACTTTGCGGGGTTCAGGCCAAATGTCGTCCAGGTCGCCTTCGGTGAGGGCTTCTACCGCAATCTTGGCGTAAGAGTTGCCTTTGGAACTAAAGAAATCGTGCGTGGTGCCTTTGGCCTTAATGCCGTTGCGGACGATCGGGTTGATTTCTTCGTCCTCGAACGACCGCTCTACACCGAGGTTATCGGCCAGCACATTGCAGTTGTAGCGAATGAATTTCTTGACCTCGTCCACCAAACCCACGTCGGCGTACAGCATCTCGGTGTAGGCCAGCTCGTTGCGGTACAGGCGCATCAGCGTGTCCTCGTACCAGGCCAGGGCGTAGGCCTGCTCGGCCTCGTTCATTTCCCCGAACTTCTCCTGGGCCAGCAGCGCCACGTACACGCCGTGCACCGCTTCATCCATGATGATCAGGTTGAAAATCTCGCCCGCCGACACCATTCTCCCCTGCCCCGCCAGGTACAGCGGATAGAAAAAGCCCGAGTAAAACAGCGCCGTCTCTAACATGCACGACACCACCATCTTTTTCCACAGGCCCAGGTTCGATACGTCAGGGTCGCCATAGATGCCCATGATGATGCTGATCTTGTTCTGAAGCTGCGGCTGGGTGCGGACCCACTCGAACACCTCGCGCTCCTCGGAGGTGGTCAGGAAGGTCTTGTTCATCAGCGAGTAGCTTTTGGCGTGAATGTCTTCCATCATGCCCTGAAACTGAATGGTGGCCTTGCGGATGTGGCCCTCCACCAGGTGCCGCAGCGCCGGCATTCCCACCTCGCCCTGCAAGGTGTCCAGCGCGTTCAGGCCGGCCGAAGCGTGGATGTACGTCCAGCGCTCGGCTTCGCTCAGCGACTTCCAGACAATGGCGTCGTTGCTCAGGGGAATCTCTTCGGGGAACCACAGCTGCGAGGTGTACTTCTCGTAAAAGGTGGCCGAAAAGGCGTCTTCGGGTTCGGACCAGTTGGTGGCGGAAAAAGGGTCCAGATGGGGTTGCATTTTATAAATGTATCAACCCCCCAGAGTCGGGAGGTTGAAGTTCTATGAGTTAAATGAGCTCAGACCGCGCAGGTCAGGCATTCTTCGATGGTGGTCTTGCGCATCCGGGTGTAGTACAGGGTCTTGACGCCTTTGAGGTAGGCCTGGATGTAATAGCGCTGCAGGTCACGGGTGCTGGAGGTGCCCGGCACGAACAGCGTGCAGCTGATGCCCTGGTCCACGTGGCGCTGGGCAGTAGCAACCGTGTCCAGCACGCGGTTCATATCCATATCGTAGGCCTCTTCGTAGTACCACTCGGTGTCCACGTTCAGGTGCGGCATGGGGTAGATGGTGCGGGCCTTGTTGGAGGTGCGCGTCTCGACCTTTTCGGTGATGGGCATGATGCTGGCCGAAGCGTGCGACACGTACGAGATAGAGCCGGTCGGCGCAATCGCCATGACAAACGAGTGGGCCAGGCCGTGCTGCCCAATGTCGCGCACCAACTGCGCCCAG
>JAUNHF010000056.1:4505-8971 GCA_030524065.1 Deinococcus sp. | reverse complement strand
GCCCAGACTCTTGGCCGCGCCTATGAGCAGCGTCTTAGCGCTGATCTCTGGGCGGCCTGGAGGTTTATTTCACAGGCCCTTTCCTCAAAATCGGGAGGATACCCCATGATTCAACGACAAATCGCTGAGCTATCTGACCCAGACAAAAACATTCGCATCCGCGCAGCCCTGGACTTGGGCGCAGCGCAGGAGCGTAGCGCCTTGCCTGAGTTGGTCGCCAGATTGGCTCAGGAGCCGGACTTTTTTGTGCGGGAACACCTGACCTGGGCGGTTGTACGCATGGGGCCAGACGCCGCGCCGCTCCTCACCAAATTGCTGGGGCATCCCAACGCTGCGGCGCGGTTACAAGCCGTGCACGCTCTGAGTAAGATGTCAGACCCCACAGTCGTGGCAGCCTTGAGTCAGGCGGTTCATGATCCAGACAGCGAAGTGGCCCGCAAAGCCATCTTTGCGCTAGGACAGAGTCAGCAGGTGACTGACCTCGCTCCCCTGATGGCAGCGCTGGGTCATACGGATGCGGAACATCGCAGCACGGTCAGCACGGCCCTGGCCAATTTTGGGCATGAGGCCCTGGCTCCTCTGATGGAGGTTTTGCGGGCACCACAAGCTGAGCGCCGCGCCCACGCCGCAGAAGTGTTGGGACTGCTCGGCGAACCCGCTGCTGTTCCAGCTTTGGGCAAGGCACTTTCAGATGAAGTTTGGGAGGTGCAATTTGCAGCACTGAGCGCCCTGGGCCAATTGCCCGGCGACGCGGCTGAGCAGGCCATCCAGCAGATGGTTCAGACCGATGACCTCAAACTGTATGCCGTGGCGCAGCGTTTACTAGACCGCCGCCCCCCATCGCCAACGCCCCTGCAAGAAAAGTTGCGGCAAAGACGTGAGCGTGCTCACCAGCTGGAGGCTCAAGGCACTGGCCGGGGAGCGACTTAACTCACCTGCTAACATTTGATCCAAATCTGTCCAGCCTTTATTGGTGGCGTGAATCCAGTATATTGACCAGAACGGCAACAAGACGGCAAATGGAGTGATAGGGGCCAATGACTCCCTATCACTCCATTTGGACTTGCATAGCTGGGCGGCGGAGCACTGCCCTCAATCTGTATGGAGGGCAGCATGACTCAGCTGGCCTTCCGCAGCTTTACTTCACCACGATATTCAGAATCCGCCCCGGCACGTAAATCACCTTGACGCGCTCTTTGCCCTGTAGGTGCTTGGCAATCTCCGGGTTGGCTTCGGCGGCGGCCAGGGCGTCTTCCTGGCTGGCGGCCTTGGCAATGTCTATCTGGCCGCGCATCTTGCCCGTCACCTGCACGCCGATGGTGACGGTGTCGCGCACGGCGGCGGCTTCATCGACCTGCGGCCAGGGCTGGGTGTGCACGCTGCCTGCGCCGCCCCGGCCCTGCCAGACTTCCTCGGCGATGTGCGGCACGGCGGGGGCCAGCATCAGGTTGAAGATGTGCAGCGCTTCTTCCCAGGCGGGGGTGCCGTACAGGTCACTGCGGCCCGTCTTCACCAGTACGTTGGTCAGCTCCATCAGTGAGGCCACGATGGTGTTGAAGCTCATGCGCTCAAAGTCGCCGTCTACTTTTTTCAGGGTGGAATGCACTGCAAATCGCAGGTCTGCCTCGGTCACGTTTTCGCGGGGGCCTTCGGGCTGCCCGCCAAAGAACAGCGTCCACACCCGCCCCAGCCATTTGGCCGGACCATTGATGCCCTGTGTGTCCCAGGGGCCGCCCAGTTCCCACGGCGCGATGAACATGAGGTAGGTGCGGACCGTGTCGGCGCCGTACTCGGCCACCAGGTCGTCGGGGTCCACCACGTTGCCGCGCGACTTGGACATTTTCTCGCCGTCCTCGCCCAGCACCATGCCCTGATTGCGGACCCGGTGGAACGGCTCGTCGTGTTCTACCAGGCCCATGTCATGCATTACCTTGGTCCAGAACCGGCTGTACAGCAGGTGCAAAATGGCGTGCTCGATGCCGCCGGTATAAAGGTCTACCGGCATCAGGCCCTTGTGGGCCGGGTCAAAGGGGCCAGCGTCGTAGTCGGGCGACAGGTAGCGGTACATGTACCAGCTGCTATCCACGAAGGTGTCCATCGTGTCGGTGTCGCGTTCGGCAGGCCCACCACACTCCGGGCAGGTCGTCTGCACCCACTCGGTGTCCAGCTTCAGCGGGCTTTGGCCGGTGGGGGTAAATTCCACATTGTCCGGCAAGCGCACGGGCAAGTCGCTTTCGGGCACTGGCTGCGGGCCACATTTCGCGCAGTGAATGATGGGAATGGGCGTGCCCCAGTAGCGCTGGCGGCCCACCAGCCAGTCGCGCAGGCGGTAGGTGGTCTTGGCTCTGGCAATGCCCTGCGCTTCCAGGCGGCCAATCACCTCGGCGATGCTGGCCTTGCCGCCAGGCAGGCCGTCAAACTCACCGGAATTCACGATCACACCTTCGCCGGTGTAGGGCTCGGCAGGGTCAACGCCCATGCCCTCACGGTCACCCTCAGCGCGAATCACTTCACGGATGGGCAGCTCGAATTTCTTGGCAAACGCAAAATCGCGCTCGTCGTGCGCGGGCACCGCCATGATGGAGCCGGTGCCGTAGGTGACCAGCACATAGTCCGCCACCCAGATAGGCAGCTGCTCGCCTGTGACCGGGTGCGTGGCAAAAGACCCGGTAAACACGCCGGTTTTCTCGCCCTCTTGCTGGCGCTCCACGTCCGTTTTGCGGCCAGCGGCGGCCACGTACGCTTCCACCGCCGCCCGCTGCTCGTCGGTGGTCAGCTCCGCAACCTTGGCGTGTTCGGGGGCCAGCACCATGAAGGTGGCCCCCATCAAGGTGTCGGGCCGGGTGGTAAACACGGTTTCGGGGCCGGCGGGCGTGGCAAACGTCACCTCTGCGCCCACCGACTTGCCGATCCAGTTGGTCTGCATCAGCTGCACGCGCTCGGGCATGTCGGTTCCGTTAAAGTCCAGCAGCCGCTCGGCGTAGCCCGTGATGTTCAAGTACCACTGGCTGAGGTTGCGCCGCTCTACCGGGGTGCCGCAGCGCTCGCAGGCGCCGCCCACCACCTGCTCGTTGGCAAGCACAGTCTGATCCTTGGGGCACCAGTTCACCAGGCCGCCCTTTTTGTAGGCCAGGCCACGCCGGAAGAACTGCGTAAAAAACCACTGGTTCCAGCGGTAATATTCAGGGTCGGAGGTCGCAAAGGAGCGGGTCCAGTCGATCATGGTGCCCATCCGCCCAAACTGGCCCTTCATGTGCGCGATGTTGTCGTAGGTCCAGCTGCGCGGATTCACGCCGCGTTTGATAGCAGCGTTCTCGGCGGGCAGCCCGAACGAATCGAAGCCCATCGGGAACAGCACGTTGTAGCCGCGCATCCGCATCCAGCGGGCGTGCGCGTCGGGGGCCACGTTGGCGTACCAGTGGCCGATGTGCAGGTTGCCGCTGGGGTAGGGGAACATGGTCAGCGCGTAGTGTTTTTCGCCCTTCGCCTGCGGATCAAAGGTGTACAGGCCACTGGCCTGCCAGGCGTCTTGCCATTTCTGCTCAATGGCGTGGGGGTTGTAGCGCTCCGAACGGGGTTCTTGAATCTCTGGCTTGGTCATGGGAAGTCTCCTGGGACAAAAAATAAGGCAAAAGAAAAAGCCCCGCCTGCAATGACACAGGCGGGACCCGGCGGCGCAGCGGCGCTAGTCGCGGGGTCCCGTGTGGCGTAGGGCAGAGCGGGTCACGCGCCCAGTGTACGACACCCCGCCGCCTGGCGGCTACTCCTGCGTGGTCGTGTCGGCAGCGCTGCTTGCGCTCTGCTCTTCTGAGCTGCCCTCATTCGTGGGTTCAGTGCCGCTTTCTGCGGCAGAGGGGGCGTCCGCCGCAGCTGGTGCCGAGACCTGGGCCGGGTCCGGCTCGGCGGCAGCCTCACTTGCCCCGGCGCTGTCTGAGGCGGCGTCTTCAGCCTCAGCGCCTTGTGTGGCCGCTGCGGAGGCGGCGGCTTCCTGCGCCTGCTGCACCGTGGCCGGGTTGCCCACCGAGTATCCGTCCGGCAATTCCTCGGGTGGCAGGCCCCACATGGAAATGATGCCGGCCGACAGTTCCTGAAAAATGGGCGCGGCCAGCTGTGAGCCCTGGAAGGTGCCGCTCTCTTCCTTGGCCCCGTGAACCATCACGGCGATGGTGATGCGAGGGTCGCCCGTCTGGCAAAAGCCGGCGTAAGTAGAGTTGTACTGCCCCTTCATATAGCGCCCGTCGTCGCCCACCATCTGGGCGGTGCCGGTCTTGCCCGCGCAGGAGTAACCGTTGATGCCCGCCGCGTGCCGAATGCCTTCCAGCGCCGTTTGCAGCATCGGCTTGATCTGCTTGGCCTGCGGGCTGGTCAGCACCTCGCGCCTCGCGCCGGGTTGGCTGCCTTCTACCAGTTTGGGGGGAATATACAGGCCGTCGTTCGCCAGCACGTTGTAGGCGGCGGCCAGCTGC
>JAUNHF010000056.1:0-4495 GCA_030524065.1 Deinococcus sp. | reverse complement strand
GGTGGTGCCGTTCATGCCCTGGCCGAAGCCGCTGGTGGTCCTGACAAGGGGGTCCCATTTGTTTTCCGCTTGCAGCACGCCCGTTTCGGTGCGGACAGGCCCCAGGTCCACCTTCTGGCCGTAGCCATAGGCGAGCAGATAGTCGCGCAGCTGGGTGCCTGGCAGTTTATCCACGATATGTGAAATCCCGACGTTGCTGGAGTAGCGCAGGATGCCGGTGGTGGTCAGTTTGGGTTCGTGCGGCACCGAGTCCCCGATGGTGCTGCCCGAAACTTTGTCGCCCACGTAGCGCCGCATCGGAGTATCGAACTCGGTGTTTGGGGTGATGACGCCCTCGTTCAGGGCGGCCGCTACCGTCAGGCCCTTGATAGGCGACCCCGGCTCGTACACGTCCAGCAGCGGGCGGTTGCGCCAGTCGCTGGGCTGGTAATCGCGCCAGTTGTTGGGGTCAAACGGCGGATAGCTGGCGGCGGCCAGAATACGCCCGGTGCGGGTTTCCAGCACGATGATGGACCCCGAGTCGGCCCCCGACTTGGGAATGCGCCGCGCCAGCGCCGCCTCGGCCTGCGCCTGAATGCGCGGATTAAGGGTCAGGGTAATGTCCTGCCCACTTTCGAGCTGCGGGTTATAGGCATTCTCGATTCCTTCTAGGCCTTCTTCAGTGCCCATCATGCCCACGACCTGCCCAGCCAGGGAGCCCTGTGGGTAGACCCGTTTGCCGTCCACCGAGCGGGCCAGCACGGTGCCGTCGGCCGCCAGCACGGCGCCGCGCCCCTGCACCACCGAGCGCGACAGACTGGTGGGAATAGACCATTCCAGCTGCGCATATCCCCAGGCCAGTCCTAGGAAAATCACGGCTGCCAGGGTTTGCAGCAGCCGGGCCCGCCTTCTGATTTTTACTTCCATATGCAGCCTCCCTGGGCTGGTGTGATTCGCTGCGCACCGAGCTTCATGGGGTTCCTGCCTTCTCGGCAGCGTCCTGCTGCTGTTTGGAGGCGTTGCCGCTTCCCCATTGCCAGTTCAGCTTCAGGGGCGGCGGCGGCGCGGCTTCCTGCGGCGCGCCCACACCGGTCAGCTTGGCACTGCGCTTAAGCGAGTCGGCAAAGCGTAGCATGCCGGCTTCCTCGGCCCACGCGGTGATGCGGCTGGCGCTGCTCAGGCTTTGCACCTCTAGTGAGAGCATGTCACGCTGCTTGACCAGTTCTTGCTGTGCGGTCTGTGCATCGCGCAGTTCGGGGCGAATGGCCGCAGTGGCGACCCGCAGGCCCACCAGCAGCAGGCTGAGCAGCACCCAGGCGCCCAGCATCCGCAGGGCCCAGCGGCGCCACAGCGTTTCGTCGGTCCAGCGCGGGTGGGCTGCTGTCCGGGCCGGAGCTGTGGCCGCCGACATGACCTGCACCGGCAGTCCAGCGGCGCTGGCTTCTTTGGTGGGGTGGCCCTGGTTCTGGCCGGGCAGCGCGGTCATGCGCCTGCCTCCGTCTGGACCGCTTCGGCCACCCGCAGCTTGGCGCTACGCGACCGGGGGTTGGCGGCCTGCTCTTCCTCACTGGCGATGACCGGCCGCTTGGTCACCGGGCTGAGCCGCCGGCTGCCCAGCAAGAACCGCTTGACAATGCGGTCTTCCAGCGAGTGAAAAGAGATGACGCCCAGCCGCCCGCCGGGGGCCAGCAGCGACTCGGCCGCCTGCAGGCCGCCGCGCAGCGCTCCCAGTTCGTCGTTCACGGCGATACGCAGCGCCTGAAAGGTGCGCCTTGCCGGATGGATGCCCTTGGCGAAACCGGGATAGGCCCGCTTGATGATGTCGGCCAGGGCGGTGGTCGTCTCGATAGGGGCTTGCTGCCGGGCGGCCACCACAGCGCGTGCCAGCCGCCGCGAGTGTTTTTCCTCGCCGTACTCATAGATCAGGGCGGCCAGTTCGGCTTCTTCCAGCTCGTTGACCAGATCGGCGGCGCTGGGGCCGCTCTGGCTCATCCGCATGTCAAGCGCTGCCTCGCTGTGGTACGAGAACCCGCGCCCCGCGTCGTCCAGCTGAAACGAGCTGACGCCGATATCCAGCAGAATGCCGTCCACCTGCGTCACGCCGATGCCGGCCAGCAGCGCCTGCATATCGCGGAAATTGCCGCGCACAGTTCGCAGGCCGGGCAGCTGCTCGGCCTCTACCCGCTTCAGGGCGTAGGGGTCCTGGTCAATCCCGATCACCTCGGCGCCGCGTGCCAGCAGCATCCGGGTGTGGCCGGCGCCGCCCAGTGTGCCGTCAACGATCAGGCGGCCCGGCGCGGGGGCCAGGGCGTCCAGCACCTCCTGTGGCAAGACAGGCAGGTGGCTCAGCGAAGGGTGGTCGGTGATCGGGGCTGTGGAATCCTGGGTCATGGGGACGTCCGGTGGGGAAAGGAGTGCTAAAGAAGGGGTGCCGGAGAGTGCTGAAACAACTGATGCCAGCGAAAGGCAAAGCTAAACGGTCAGGGTTTGAAGCAGGGCGGTGGGGGGAGCGGCGTCGCTGAAAGTCTGGGCAATGGCGGCGTTCCAGCGTTCGGGGTTCCAGAGTTCCAGCCGCCCTGGGGCGCCCACCACCACGGCCTGGGCGTCCAGCGCGGCGAACTGGCGCAGCGCCAGCGGCACGCCGATGCGGGATTGTCCGTCCAGCCGGGCCTTGGAAGCACCCGAGTAAAAAAAGCGCACGAACGCCCGCGAGCCGGCGTCGGTCAGGGGCAGGCCCTCAAGCTGCTCTTCTACCCGCCGCCAGCCGGCCAGCGGAAAGATATACAGGCAGCCTTCCATCCCACGGGTCAAAATCAGGCCGTCCTCCACGAACTCACGAAAAGGCGGCGGCATCACCAGCCGGCCTTTCTCGTCGAGGTTGTAAGGATATTCGCCGTACGGCATCTGCATTCTCCAGTGGGCGGGGCAGGGGATAAGACGGGGAGGGCCGGCGCCCAAGCTGACGACAGTGTAGCAACCCATTTCCCCGAATTACCACCGGTTCCCACTGCCTCCCACCATCCAAGGCTGCGGCGGCCCTTTTTCCCCACCACCTGCACCAGAAGTGGCCTGGATGGCCCCGCTCTTGGGCGGGCTTTCCCCTGGTCCTGCCTAGCGCGTCAGGGTGCGCTGTAGCCAGCGGCCGATCAGGTCCAGCGCGGCCGGGTCCAGGGTGGTGGGTATGGCGGCGTATTCCTGCGGCAACCCGGTGCTGGCCGGTTGCAGCAGGTGGTTCAGGCCCCTCAGCTCGTGGACTTCGCTGCCGGGGGTGCGCAGCAACCCACGCATGGGCTGGGCGCCGGCGGCTGGGGGCACTTGCAGGTCACGCGCTCCGAAGACTGCCAGAGTGGGAACCCGGCTGTCACGCAGGGCCGGGCGTGGGTCGTAGGTCAGGAAATCTTGCAAGTAGGGCGAGCGCACAAAGGCCCGCGAGTGCAGCCAGGCCTGCTCAATCTCGCTGCTGGGCAGTGGCACCTGCAAGGGGCTGACCCGGTGATTTTGCAGCGCTTCGGACTGTAGGGCGGCGCGCGCTTCTGTCTCAGCGCTGCTCACTCCCTGCGCCCGCAGCTGGGCCCGCAGCTGCAAGTCCAGGAGTTCGCGGCCCGGCACCGCAGGGCTGCCCAGAAGCACCAAAAAGGCTGGCGCGGGGTGCAGGCCCTGCGCTCCCAGGGCGGCCAGCGATCCTCCCTCCGAATGCCCGATCAGGCCCACTGCTGTGGCCCGCACCGACCCATGCCCGCGCAGGAACGTGGCAGCGGCCTGCACGTCGTGGGCCAGGTCGCGGTAGTGCACGCTGTACAGGTCGCCGTCCGAGGCGCCGGTGCCCCGGTCATCCAGCCGCAGCACCGCAAAGCCCTGGCGGGTCAGCCGGTCGGCCAGCACCAAAAAGGGCCGGTGCCCGTGCAGGGTGGAGTCGCGGTCCTGCGGCCCACTGCCGCTGATCAGCAGCGCGGCGGGAAATGGCCCAGGGCCCGGCGGCAGGGTGAGGGTGCCGCGCAGGGCGGTGGCGTCCGCGCCCCAGATGGTCACTTCCTGGGTGCGGTAGGGCAGTGGGGCACGCGGCTCCTGCGGGCGGGGCGGCAGGCTGACCCTGCCGGGCCACAGTGTCATTGGCGCCGCAAAACCGCCCTGGCGGAAAGTGCCGCGTAGTACGGCGCCCCCACCCTGCCCGCTGCGGGTCAGGTTCAGCTGCGGCTGGCCCGGCCAGTCCCTGAGCTGCACAGTGAAGGTGCCGGTTGGGTCGCCGGTGATCGGTACGGTCACGCCCCGCACTCCCTGGTCGGGCAGCCACAACTCAGCGCTGCTCCCGTGCAGATTCAGGCCCACCGGCACTTCGCGGCCGCGTTGCAGGAGGCTGCCGTGCCAGGTGCCCGCCGCCGTTCCCACAGAGGCGTCTGAACGCGCCTGCGGAGGAGGGCCAGAAGGTCCGGGGGCAAGCGAAAAAACCCCGGCCTGCGCGGCGGCCACGGCCGGCAGGCTGAGGGCCAGGGCGGCCAGCAAGGAAGACAAAACTTTG
>JAUNHF010000055.1 GCA_030524065.1 Deinococcus sp. | reverse complement strand
CGGCAAAGTGGTGAGCGGCAGGGTGCGGGGCGGCAGCGTGTCCGCCTGTGCTGGGAACAGGAGAAGCGGGGAAGGCATCTCCTCTGAGACTACCCCGCTGCAGCGCGGGCAGGCGCCCAAAAGCCAACGGCTTGCAATCCGCTGGCTGGGCAGTTGCTAGGGTAGGCGCCATGTCGCGTCCTTCCCAGACCTTGTCTCCTGAAGGCGGGGCCGGTGCAGGCGGCCGCCCCCGCCTGAAACCGGCTTCGCTGCTCTCGGCCCTGCGGCCCCTGTGGGCGGTGGCCCGGCCCTACCGCGCCCTGTTCTGGCTGGGGGTACTGGCGTCGCTGCTGTCCAGCGGCCTGAATCTGGCGTTCCCGGCGCTGTTCGGGCGGCTGGTGGACGCCTCGTTCCTCAAGGTGGGTAGCACCGACACCGCGCAGCTGGACCGCACCGTGCTGCTGCTGCTGGGCATCTTTGCGCTGTCGGCCTGTTTTGCGGCGGCGCAGTCCTACCTGCTGGCGCGGGTGGGGGCTGGGGTGGTCACCCGCTTGCGCGAGCAGCTGTTCGGGCACCTGCTCACGCTGCCGCCGCGCTTTTTTGCCGAGCACCGCACCGGCGACCTGACCAGCCGCCTGACCGCCGATGTGGGCACCGTGCAGGGGGTCAGCAGCACAGCGCTGGCCGGCCTGATCGCTCAGGGCGTGACCCTGATCGGCAGCGCGGCGCTCCTGATCGGCACCAACCCGCGCCTGAGCCTCTACGCGCTGATCGGCCTGCCGCTGATCATCCTGGTGGCCGTGACCATTGGCCGGCGCATTCGCACCGTCAGCCGCGAGGTGCAGGACGCGGTGGCTGGAGCCAACGCCAGCGCTGAAGAAGCCATCAGCGGGGTGCGGGTGGTGCAGAGTTTCACCGCCGAGGCGCTGGAGCGTGGCCGCTACGGCGCAGGCGTGCAGGCCAGCTTCCAAGCGGCGCTGCGCCGGGCTGGCTGGCAGGCGCTGATGGGCGGCACCATGAGCTTTCTGACCTTTGGGTCACTGGCGCTGGTGCTGTGGTTCGGGGGCCGGCAGGTCATGGCCGGCGAGCTGACGCCCGGCGCCCTGGTGGCCTTTTTGTTCTACGCCATTCAGGTGGGCGGCGCGATCGCTTCCCTGACCGGGTTGGTCAACCAGTTTCAGGAAGCGGCGGGGGCCTCGGGCCGCATTTTCGAGCTGCTGGAGGAGCGGAGCGACCTGCCGAACCCAGCTCAGCCACGCCCGCTGCCGCAGGTACACGGGGAGGTGCGCTTTGAGGACGTGAGTTTTGGATACGGTGAGGAAGGCGTGCTGCGCGGCGTCTCACTCCAGGCCCAGCCGGGGCAGACGGTGGCGCTGGTCGGCCCGAGTGGGGCAGGCAAAACCACACTGATCAGCCTGATTCCGCGTTTCTGGGATGTGACCGCCGGCCGCATCACTCTGGACGGCCACGACCTGCGGGACTACGACCTGCACGCCCTGCGCTCGCACATCGGCCTGGTGCCGCAGGATACCCAGCTGTTTTCGGGCACGGTGGCCGAGAACATCCGGTACGGCCGCCCCGGCGCCCCAGACGCGGATGTCGAAGCGGCGGCGCGGGCGGCCGGAGCCCACGGCTTTATTCAGGAGTTGCCGCAGGGCTACGCCACCGTGGTGGGCGAGCGCGGCCTGCGGCTCTCAGGTGGACAGCGCCAGCGGGTCGCCATTGCCCGCGCTCTGCTCAAAGACCCGCGTGTGCTGATTTTGGACGAAGCCACCAGCGCCCTGGACAACCAGTCCGAAGCCGCAGTGCAAGCGGCGCTGGAGCGGCTGATGCAGGGCCGCACCACTTTTGTGATCGCCCACCGCCTCAGCACGGTGCAGGGCGCTGACCAGATTCTGGTGCTGGACCGGGGCCGCATCGTCGAGCGCGGCACCCACGCCGAGCTGCTGACCGCCGGGGGCCTGTACACCGAGTTGCACCGCACCTGGCAGGACCGGGAAGGGCAAGGTCAGGCGGTGAACCAAAGGTGATGCGGAAAGTGGGAGAGCCCAGGGACCGGTCTTTCTGGGCATCCTGCCGCGCTTTTCCGAACGTCCTCTACTGCAATTTATCTGCGCGGCATGCCATTCTGGCATTCACGCAGGCGTGCTTTGAGAAAGTCCAGACGACTTTGTGTCGTCCTGACAGTGCACTGCATATCGGTATAAAAGCCGCCGTCATCCGCAGTGCTGCACTGTCCATTACGTTTCTGAATCCAGGCGCTGAGTTTGTACCAGGGTGGCCCTGGCTCCAGCAGGAAGCGCCCGGCTGAGTGCCTGATAAGTCGTGTTCAATTGGTCATCTGGCTGGTCATACTGCTTGCTCAGGCAATACAACCCATCAAAATTGTTGCTGGGATTGGTGCAGCTGTTTTGTGCCCCAGCCGTAGGGCCAAGCAGCCCTACTGCCAGACTGAAGATAAGGACGCGCTTGGCAACGGAATCAGGTTTCATTCTCAAGCCATAGAGATATTTTTTGCGTTCTGGGCACTATTTGCGGCTTGTCTCAAGGCAAGCCAGCCCGCATCTCAGCTCACCGGGTCGCCGTAAAAGGCCTCAATCCGGCGGCGGGCCAGCTCTGGGTTGATGCTCAGCGCCAGGTTACGGGCCAAGCGGAGCACCCCGCGTGCCCGGCCCAGTTCACCGAAGGCGCGGGCCGTGGCGGTCGCGGCGTTGGCGGTGCCTTCCCGCTGCTGCTGGTAGCCTTCCAGGGCACTCAGCCGGTCGGGGGCTCTGAGCAGATGCGCGGCCAGCGCTTCGGCGTCTTCCAGGGCCTGCGCCGCGCCCTGTCCCAGGTTGGGGCTGGTGGCGTGCGCCGCGTCTCCGATCAGCACGGTGCGGCGGTTCCACCATTCGGGCAGCGGCGAGATGTCTTGCAGCGGCAGCGCCGTGATTCTGCTTTCGTCAGTGGTGGCGATCAGTTCCAGCACGGCCGCCGGGAACTCGCGCATGGCGTCCAGCAGCCCAGCCTTGTCCAGCGGCGGTGCCTGGGTGCCCTGGCGCACCGGCGCATGCCAGTAGGTGAGGCCGCCGCCCATCTGAAAGCAGGTAAAGCGTTTGCCTGGCCCCCAGAATTCGCTGAAAGCCTGCGCCAGGTCGCCCGCTGGCCGCTGCGAGGTGATGCCCCGGTAGGCCACGTCGCCGGTGGGCACCAGCCGGGTTTCCGGATACAGCAGGGTCCGCACCTGCGAAGTGCGGCCGTCCGCTGCCACCAGCAGGTCGGCGCGGACCCGCTGGCCGTTTTGAAAGTGCGCCACGGCCTCATGGAAGTGGTTGTCCAGCCCCGTCAGGCGGTACCCGGTCTGCACGGTGCCCGCCGGCAGATGTTCGGCCAGTACGCGGTGCAGGTCCTCGCGGGCCAGGCCCAGGAGTGGGGAGCCGTGCTGCTGCGCCACTTCACCCTGTGAGCGAGCGTACAGCAACCGGCCCGATACGTCATAAATTCGCATGTCGCCCAGCTCTACGCCGCGCACTTTCAGCACCGTGTCCAGGCCCAGGCGCTCCAGCACCCGCACCGAGTTGGGCGGAATAATCAGCCCCCCGCCCAGCGACCACAGCTGCTCACTGGCTTCGTAGACCTTGCAGGACACTCCTTGCAGCGCCAGGGCACCGGCCAGCGCCAGTCCGCTCACGCCAGCGCCAACAATAACAATATTCTGATGTTGGAATTGCATAGGTTTAGCTTAGAGGCCAGGATTCAGCCTTTTAACCCCCCTCTCATCTGGCTCTTGTCCAGTCGGCTTTATGGATTCTTCATCTGGGTTGCGGCCTGTTGCGGCGTGGCTCCTTTTGCGGCTCCCAGCGCAGGATATGGCCTGCTCCACCTTTCCCCGACTACAGCAAGAAGGCAGGGACCACCTTGGGTCTCCTGCCTTCTTGCCTGCACATCGCGGCTTGCCTTTTTAGCGGCGCGCTCGCTCTGGACGCTTTTTACTTCCTGACTTCAGGTTTACTTCAGGCGGTCCATGTTGGCGATGATGTTGTCCGCAAATTCGCTGGTCTTTACCTGGGTGGCGTCGGCCATGTCGCGGGCAAAGTCGTAGGTCACGGTCTTGTCCTGAATGGTCTTGTCCAGCGCGCCGATAATCAGGTCGGCGGCTTCGTTCCAGCCCATGTGGCGCAGCATCATCTCGGCGCTCAGGATCACGCTGGAGGGGTTGATCACGTCCTTGTCGGCGTACTTGGGCGCGGTGCCGTGGGTCGCTTCAAAGATGGCGTGTCCGGTCAGATAGTTGATGTTGGCGCCAGGGGCAATGCCGATGCCGCCCACCTGCGCCGCCAGGGCGTCGGACAGGTAGTCGCCGTTCAGGTTCAGGGTCGCCACCACGTCGTAGTCGGTGGGGCGCAGCAGGATCTGTTGCAGGAAGTTGTCGGCAATCACGTCCTTGATCACGATGCCGTTCGGCAGCTCCAGCCAGGGGCCGCCGTCCAGTTCCTTGCCGCCGAACTCGCGCTTGGCCAGCTCATAGCCCCAGTCACGGAAGGAGCCTTCGGTGAACTTCATGATGTTGCCCTTGTGAACCAGCGCCACGCTCCTGCGGCCGTTGTCGATGGCGTACTGAATGGCGGCGCGCACCAAGCGCTCGGTGCCTTCCCTGGAGACGGTCTTGATGCCCAGGCCGGTGGTGTCGGGGAAGCGGATCTGGTCCACGCCCAGGGTGTTCATCAGGAAATCGCGCAGCTGGTCGCGCTCGGGGGTGCCGTCTTTGAACTCAATGCCGGCATAGATGTCTTCGGTGTTCTCACGGAAGATCACCATGTTCACGTCTTCGGGCTTCTTGACAGGGCTGGGCACGCCATTGAAGTACTGCACCGGACGCACGCAGGCGTACAGGTCCAGCTCCTGACGCAGCGCCACATTGATGGAGCGGATGCCGCCGCCCACTGGGGTGGTCAGTGGGCCCTTGATGCCCACCAGGTAGTCACGGAAAGCCTGCACGGTTTCTTCGGGCAGCCAGACGGCCTCGCCGTAGACCTCGTTGGCTTTTTCGCCGGCATAGACTTCCATCCACTCAATTTTCTTCTCGCTGCCATAAGCTTTTTCCACGGCGGCGTCCACCACGCGCACGCTGGCCCGCCAGATATCGCGGCCGGTGCCGTCGCCCTCAATAAAGGGGACGATGGGGTGGTTGGGAACATTGAGAACGTCACCCTGCATGGTGATTTTTTCGCCCTGCGCCGGAACCTTGATCTTGTTTTCCATAATTCTCAGTCTAGCGTGTGTCTGCTGGTGCAGCCTGTCACCACGGCGGTAAGAGCAGCGCCCGTAACGTCTCCGGCCGCTTGACAAGTCCCAAGGTGGTTTGAGCAATTTCTTAGGGGGGGCTCCCACGCCGGGCGCACACTGAGGCATTCCAATCACAGGAGGTCTCAAAGCATGAGTGAAGACAAAAATATTCTGGAGAACTTGGCCGACGCGGCCGCCGCCAAGATCAATGAAGGCGTAGACCGCGCCAGCGCTGCTGGGCACAATGTCGCCAGCAAAGACGGCAGCCTTCTGGACAACGTCGGTGACAAGCTGCACGGGGGCGCCGACCGCACCCGCGCCGAGGTCAACAACGCCGAAGCACGCTCCTCTTTCGAGCAGGCCAAGGACCAGATCAGCGACGCCCTGAACGGCAAGTAACCCCGTTCTTTTACCGGCCGCTCACCCCTTCCGGGTGGGCGGTTTTGGTGCGCTACGTGTGGCCTCAGCGGCACGCTCAGGCGCATGGGGGGCGCGTTACACTGGGCTTCATGACCTCAGCTCCATCCGCCGATCCACGCGCTCAGGCCACCACCTTGGCCTTTGCCCGCCTGCTGCCCAAGCTGTTCCGGGGCGGTCAGGCCTTTTTGAGCGTGGAAGAAATCATCTCTGATCTCAGCCCCGAGCAGGCGGCGCAGCGGCCAGAGCAGCTGCCGCACTCGGTGGCGGCGCTGCTGGATCATGTGAACTGGTGGAACCGTTGGATGCTGGACATCCTGGAAAGCGGCGAGGCCCGCCCTTACCCTGAGCGTGCCGCCGACACCTGGCGTGAGGTGCAGCCCGCGCAGTGGCCGTCCATCAAGACCGAGTTTTACGACCTGCTGGCCCGTATTGACGCCCACGCGGCGCGGCCGGATCTGTCCAGCCCGGTCAACCATGATGAGACAGTGGGCGAGCTGTTGGCCGACTTTGCGCTGCACACCGCGCACCACTTTGGGCAGATGATCAGCGTGCGCCAAAGCCTCGGCGCCTGGCCGCCAGCCGGGGGCGGCGATACCTGGTAAGGGAGGAGCCGAAGAGAAGAGGAAGGCACAAAGCAATGACGCCCATGCTCTGTGCCTGTTGCCGCTTACCGCTAGCCCTGCGCGATGTCCCGCAGTTTTTCTACGCGCCCCGCCAGCTCCGGGCGTTCCAGGGCGCGCAGGCCCTTGGCGGTGCGGCCCAGGCCCGCGCCGTCAATGCGGCCACCGTTCCAACCGGCGATCAGCATGGCGCAGCCCTGAAGCACCTCGCTCACCTGCTCTTTGTGAAACATGGCGGCCAGGTTTCCGGCCTGCGCGGGCTGGGTCTGCTGCACCTGCGCCTGCACGTCCAGTACCACCTGCATAAAAATCTGGTCCAATCGGGCGCGGTCATCTGGGCTGATGGGCTGATCGGTGTAGGTCATAAGCCGCAGTCTAAGGGACGGTGCCCCGGCAAGAGGTCCAGGCCCCCGGCCTAAACGGAGCCTCTGCCCGGCTCCCACAGCCCCGCTGCCTGCGCGTGACACAATGCAGGGATGACGAGTCTGAATCCCGATTCTCCAAAGGACACCCGCGCCGGGTTTGTGGCGATTGTGGGCAAGCCCAATGTGGGCAAGTCCACGCTGCTCAACGCCTTCCTGAATACCAAGGTGGCCCCGACCAGCCACCGCCCACAGACCACCCGCCGGGGCGTGCGCGGGATCTTTAGTGACGGCGCCCACCAGATCGTGTTTGTGGATACTCCCGGTGTCCACAAGCCCAAAGACGCGCTGGGCAAGTACATGAACAACGAAGTGGCGACGGCACTTTCGGACATTGACGCGATGATCTGGGTGGTGGACCTGCGCCACCCACCCACCGACGAGGACCGCTTGGTGGCCCGCCAGATCCGTGACCTGCCCAAGCCGCTGTTTTTGGTGGGCAACAAACAGGACGCCGCCAAGTACCCCGAAGAGGCCATTGGTCTGTATGAAGCGCTGCTGGAAGGCCGCGAGGCCGACACCACCGTGACCAGCCTCAGCGCCCAGAAAAATGACGCCAAGGTCAGCACCCTGCGCCAGCAGATTGTGGACCTGTTGCCGGAAAATCCTTTTTTCTTCCCCCTGGGCAGCGCCTCCGACCAGAGCCGCGAGCAGTGGGCCGCCGAAATCGTGCGCGAGCAGGCCATGATGAAGCTGCGCGACGAGTTGCCCTACGCCGTGGCAACCCGCGTGAACCGCTGGACCGAGCGCGACGACGGCCTGCAACGCATTGAAGCCGAAATTGTGGTGGAAAAGGTCGCCCACAAAGGCATGGTGATCGGCGCGGGCGGCAAGCAGCTGCGCGAGATCGGCACGGCGGCCCGCAAGCAGCTCGAAACCTTGCTGAATGCCAAGGTGTTCTTGGGGCTGGAAGTGGTGGTCATCCCCGGCTGGCGCGAGGACCCCGAAGCCCTGCGCGAACTGGGCTACGAGTAAGCGGTTGTTGTCTGTCCCTTCTCTGCCCTCCCTGGGCGAGAGAAGGGGCTCTTTTGTGGGCCACGTGCTGGCCGGGCGTTACTGACCAGGCGGCGGCGCGGTCAGGCTTAGCGCTGGAAACCCTGCGTAGCTGGCCCCGGCAAAATACAGGCCGTCCGGGGCCACGTTGACCCCGGCCTGCCGCCGGTCGGCACTGGCCAGAATCCCAGCCACGGCTTGCGGCGCCAGCTTGCCCTGGCCCACTGCAACCAGGGTGCCTACCAGTCCGCGCACCATGTGCCGCAGAAAGCTCTCGCCGGCGACCTCTAGCGTGACCCGCTGTCCGTGTGGCAGGGGAGAGGCCGTGACCGCCAGCCGCTGCAATTCGCGCACGGTCTGGCGGTCTTCTTTGGTGGCAAAAGCGGCGAAGTCGTGCTGACCGATCAGCGCCGCCGCCGCCGCGTTCATGGCGGCCAGGTCCAGCGCCCCGCGCACCCACAGCGAGCGTCCCTCTTCCAGTGGGTGCCGCGCCGGGGCATTGAGGATCTGGTACAGATAACGCCGCTGCGTGCAGGAAAAGCGGGCGTGAAAGCCCTGCGGCGCGCTTTGGGCGTGCAGCACCGCCACCGTGCGGGGCAGTTGCCGGGCCAGCGCCAGCGCCAGCCGCTCCGGTGGAATGCGGGGGGCGTGCAGGTCCACGTGGGCGGGCATGTTCAGCGCGTGCACACCCGCGTCGGTGCGCCCAGCCGCCACCGGACGGGCGGCGTGCAGGCCCAGCCGGGTCAGGGCGGCGTGCAGGGTGTCCTGCACACTGGGAGCGTTGGGCTGACTTTGCCAGCCGCCGTAGGCGCTGCCGTCCCAGGCCACCGTCAGCAGCACCCGGCTCCAGCCCTGCGGCGGAGCGTAGTGCAGCGGGCGTGGGGCGGCGGGGTCGAGCGGTGCGGGGACAGGGGAGGGAGAGCGCGGAACATCGGTCATGCCTGCCCAGCGTACCGCCTGGGGCCTGGGCCGGAGGAGTGCCGCCGCGCTGGCCCTGGCCTGTGCCTCTGGCTTGGGGGCGGGCCGTTAGGCTGTGGACATGACCTCCATCCCTGCGCCCGGCCACCCAGAGCATTCAGGCAACTCCAGCGGTACTGACCAGATCTGGGTCCATTTTGCCGAGCAGCGCGGCAATCTGCCCGCCTTGCAGCAGCTGGCCCTGGGCTGGGCGGCCCACCCCAGCTTTCTGGGGGCCGAGGTGCTGCGCAGTCCTGCCCAGGCCAGTGACGAGGGCGAGCTGTACCTGCTGGTCACCCGCTGGCAGGGCGCGGTGCCGCCGCTGGAACTGCCCGCCGGGGCCAAGGGCTGGGCGTTTGCCGCGCTGCCGCAGGCGGCCCGGTCTTAAGGTCCAGTCCTGAGCGAACAGGGGCCCTACTCCAGCCGCAGCGGGTCGTGGGTTGGCACGCTGGTGCGCCGCAGGTCCTGAATGGCCCGCAGCACTTCTTCTTGCTGTTGCTGAGTGCGTGACCCGGCTCCGGCCAGGGCTTCCAGGCTTTCTTGC
>JAUNHF010000054.1 GCA_030524065.1 Deinococcus sp. | reverse complement strand
CCAGCAGCTGCGTGGGCAGGCGCTCGCTGAGGCTTTCCACGTGCGTGACCACGCCTACCATGCGGCCCTGGGTACGCAGGTTCTCCAGCGCTCCGGCCACTGCTTCCAGCGCCTGCGGGTCCAGCGTGCCGAAGCCTTCGTCTAGAAACAGCGCGCCCAGAATGCGGTTGCCCGCCAGATAATCGCTCAGGGCGATGGCGAGGCTGAGACTTGCCAGGAAAGTCTCGCCGCCCGACAAGGTTCTGACGCCGCGGGTTTCGCCGCCGTTCCAGAGGTCCTGCACCGCGTAGTCGCCGCCGTCCAGGGTCAGGCGGTAGCGCCCGTCGCTGATTTCAAACAGGATGTGCCCGGCTCCAGTGAGCAGGTTGGCCTCGACCTCAGCCAGCATGAATTGCTGGAACTCATTGGCCTTGAGGCTGTTGGTCAGGGTCTTCCAGGTGTCCATCCGCTCGCTCAGGCCAGTGGTCTGGGCTTCAATGTCCTCTTTGCGGGCCAAGCGTTCGGCGGCGCTTTTTTCCTGGGCTTCCAGGCGGCCCGCCTCGCCGCGCCCGGCGGCCATCTGGGCGTCCAACGTTTGCAGGCGGGCATTCAGGCCCGGCAGCGCCTGGGGGTCGTACTCGCTGCCGCCCAGGGCTGCGCTCAGCTGCTCGGTCAAGGCCTCCTCCTGGGCGCAGAGGCTCTCCAGCCCAGCTTGCCAGCTCTGCGCGGCCTGTTCCAGCGCTGCGATTTCGCTTTCTGGCAGGGCGGCCGCTTTGGCGGCCTCGCTGCTCAGGCCCGAAGCCTCAAGCGCCGTCGCCAGCTCCTGCGCGGCTTCCTGAGCCTCGGCGCGGCGGCCTTTGGCGTTCGCCTCTGCCGAGCGGAGCGTGGCCTGCGCGGCGGCGGCGGCGCTGCTCGCCTCGGCGTTCGCCTGGGCCGCCGCGGTCAGGTTCCGCCGAATCTCGCTGATGCGGGCCTGGGCTTTTTGGCGCTCGGCGGCGGGGCTTGGGCCAAAGGACCGCACCTGATCGGCCAGGCCGGCTAGGAGGCGGGCCACCTGCTCGGCGGGGTTGCCGGGGATGCGCTCCGCCGCGGCGCGGTTGTCCTGCTCGTCTTGTTGCAGCTGCGCGGTGGTGTCGCTCAGTTCGGCTTCGCGGCGGGCCAGGTCTTTGTGCAGCACGCCCAGTTCGGCGGTGATTTCCCGGTACTGGCCGCGCAGGTCGTCGCGCAGCGTCACGGCGGCGTTCAGGGCCTGGCGCAGCCGCTCCACTTCAGCCACGCTGGGGTGGTCCGGCAGGTGCGCGGCATCTACCGGCTGCCCGCACAGAGGGCAGGGTTCGCCCCCGCGCAGCCCCTCGGCGTAGGCCGCCAGCCCGGCGCGGCTCTCGGCGGTGCGTAGCTCGGCTTCGGCCTGCTTGGCGCGTTCGCCCGCCTCCTTGCCCTCGGCCAGAATGCGCGCCTGCCGGTCTTGCTGCTGCTGGAAGCGCTGCTGGTCTCCTGCAAACCGCTCCCGGTTGGCCTCAAAGGCGGCGCGGCGGCTGCTCAGCTGCACCCGCTCTAGCCGGAGCTTGTCCGCTTTCTCGGCGTCGGCCTTGGCGGCGGCGTGGGCGTCCTCGTCCCAGGAGAGCGGGTGGGCGTGGCGCTGGTCCGTGGTGGCGCCAGCGCGCTTGAGCCGGGCCGCCAGCGCCTCGGCGTCGCGCAGCGCTTCGGCGCGGGCTTCCAGTTCGGGAATCTGCGCTTCGGCGGCCTGGGCTTGCTGTTGGGCGGCCTGGGCCTGCGCGGCAGCCTGCGCGGCCTGCTGGGCCTGCGCCTGAGCGCTTTGCAGCTCGCTTTCTTCTCGTCCCAGCGCAATGCGGGCGCGGCCCTCACGGTCAATCAGCGGCAGAATTCCGGCCACCCGCCGGGCCTGCGCGGCCCGCTCGGCGCCGCGCTCCACCTCGGCTTGGCGGCCCCGCTGCACACCCAAGCGGCGCTGAAGGTCTTCGCGGGACTGCCACAGCCCGGCGATGGCCTGCCAGCGGGTCAGGCTCGCCGCGACCTCCTCGCGCTCGTCTTGCCAGGTGTCCAGCTGCTCGGCCAGCGCGGCCCGCTTCTCACGCAGCTCGCGCACCCCCGCAGGGCTGACCCCGGCGTATTCATTTTCCAGCAGGGCGTGCAGGCTGCTCAGCTCAAAGCCCAGCGCTTTGGCCTGCTCGCCGGCGTAGCGGTGCATGGCGCGAACCTGATCCAGCCCCATCAGCTCGCCCAGCAGGTCCTGGCGCTCCTTGCCGGTGCCGTGCAGCAGCCGGGCAAACTCGCCCTGGGGCAGCAGCACCGAGCGGGCAAAGGTGCGGAAGTCCAGCCCCAGCAGCTCCTGAATGCGGGCGCTGACCAGCCGCTGCCCGGCGCCGGGGGCCAGGTCTTTCCAGCGTCCGTCCGGCTGGCGGTGTTCCAGCCGGGTTTCGTTCTCGGCGGTCTTGCGCCCCTTGGAGCGGGCCACCCGGTAGACCTGCGGCCCGGTTTCAGACGGCAGCTCGAACGTGAGCGATACCGACAGCGCCCGCTCGCCCTGCGAAATCAGCGCGTCCAGGCCGGTGGCCCCCAGCCGGGCGGTCTGCCCGTACAGCGCGAAGGTGATGGCGTCCAGCAGCGAACTTTTGCCGCTGCCGGTTGGCCCGACCACCGCGAACAGGTCCAGCCCCTCAAAGTCCAGCTCGGTGTGCTGCCGGAACGCGGTAAACCCCGACAGTGTCAGATGCAGCGGCCTCATACAGCCGCCTCCGCTTCACTGGCTTCGGCGTGTTGCTGCACGGCTTCCTGCGCCTGCTTGAAGGCGGCCCGCTGCTCCTGTGGCAGCTCGCCGCGCCGCTCGCGCCAGTAGCGTTCGTACAGTTCCAGCAGGCTCAGGCCCTCGCGCCGCATCTCTGGCAGCGCCAGGTCCTCCTGCGTCGCGCTCAGCTCCACGGCCAGGGCATTCGGCAGCAGCCGCAGCACCCGGTCCTTGAGGCCAGCGGTGGCCGTGCCCCTGGGGGCTTCCACCAGCACCTTGAGTAGAGCGCCGCCCGCCGCCGCCTGCTCGCGCTCCAGCCGCGCTTCGACCTGATCCAGTGGCACGCGCAGGGTGCGTAGCTCACGCCCGCTGCTGAGCGGTATAGGCGTCACGCGGGCGGGCTGGCCGGGGGAGACTTCGACCAGATTCACCTGCTTTTTCTCGCCGCCCTCCCCAAAATCCAGCTGAATCACGCTGCCGGGATAGTGCGCCAGCGGAGCGTCGGACGCCTGCTGCGCCCTGTGAATGTGGCCTAGCGCCACGTACTGCGCGCTGGCCGGGAGCTGCTGCGGCGAGAGGGTGTAGGCGTTGTCCAGGTGGAACTTCATCGTCTTTTCCGAGCCGCTGGGCTGGGCACCGTCCAGTGTGGCGTGCAGCATCAGCATGTTGACGTGGCCCGGCTGAAACCCTGCGGCCAACCGGCCCAGAAAAAAGTCCATGCCCTGGCGGTACTTTTGCCGCCACCCGCTCACTTCGCCGCCCAGCAGGTCCGCGCCGCGAATCAGCCGCCGCTCCGAGAGGTAGGGCAGGGCGCCCACCGTCAGCGTCTCGCCGCTGCGGGTCGGCACATGCCGAATCAGCGCGGCGGGGTCCGCCGTCACCTCGGCCACCAGCTGCACGCCCACCCAGCCCAGCAGCCCCGTGACCGAGGCCAGCCGCGCCGCCGAGTCGTGGTTGCCGGCAATCGCCACGCTGGGGATGCCCGCCGAGCGCAGCCGCAGAAAAAAGTCAAACACGGCTTTTTCGGCGTCGGCGCTGGGGTTGGCGGTGTCGAACAGGTCGCCGCTGACCAGCACGGCGTCCGCCCGCTCGGTCCTTGCCAGCTCGGCAATCTCGGTCAGGGCCGCGTGGATTTCGGGGGTCCGGTCAAAGCCTCTCAGCACGCGCCCAGCGTGAAAGTCGGCGGTGTGCAGTACGCGCATAACAAAAAAGATACCCCGCCCGCCGCCCGGCGCGCAGGGCAAAGCCGGCGCTCAGGGAGTGGGCAGGGAGGAAATGGAAGTGCTGGGACACCGCCCAATCAGTCTGCTTATTCGGCCCGCAGTGTGGTCACGCGCTGCTGGCGCATGGTGATGCTCAGGCGGCCACTCATTTCGCCCTCTGCGCTGAAGACCAGCTGCGTGCGGCTGCCGGAGGAAGACCGTTCGCCCACTTGCACGCCGTCTGGGCGGTAGGTCAGGACCGACGGCTCATCCGCCAGGTCGGTCACAGTAAAGCTGAAGCTGTAGCTCACCTCGCTGTCTGGCAGCTCGCCCCTGAATGTCCAGGAGGTGGGCGGCGACTGCGTAAGCACCTCAAAGACATGGTGGCCCGCCGCGTCACGGCCCCGGTAGGTGGTCGTGCGCGTGACCGTGACCGGTGCAAAGTCCAGCTCCTGTACCCGGCCCATCAGCTCCGCCACTTGCTCGGTGCTCAGGCCTCGCTGCCCGGCGGCCAGCGGTACAGCGGCGTTTAGCAGGTCAGGGGCAAACAGGTTGCCCAGGTCCACCGAATAGGTTTCGGTCACGCTGTGGCCGGGAATCAGAGGAAAGGTGTGGACGCTGCTGCTGTCCGCTTCAGCTGCTGTTGCCCCTTCTTCGCTCTCTGCCAGTATGGTGTTCAGCACGTCCTGAAACTGAGGGTTGTCAGACCGCACCTGAAGGCCAGTACTCCGTCCATCCGGGGAGATGCGCTCAGTGAAATAGATATTCACCTGTTCTTCGCCAAGTGCCGTACTCACCTGCGTGACCAGTTCGCGGGAGCCGTCGGGGAACACTTCACCCACCGTCACCACCGTCTCATCGCCGGGCTGCTCGGTCCACTCTGCTTGCGTGTGCTCTGCCCTGAGTCGGCGCAGGTCGGCGGGAGAAAAGGTCTCAGCGAACACGCCACTGGCCTCAATAGCTTCTATCTCGGAGCGGAACTGCACCGTCTCGCGCAGCTTGATGTGCGTGCCACTGGGCGCGGTGAAGAGGAGTCTCGGCGCTTCGGCGGGTGTACTGACGGAGGCAGGAGCTGGCACCGGGGAAGTAGGAGCGGCGCTGCCCGCCCCGGCCAAAGCCAGCAAGGCAACCAACATGAGTTTTTGCATGAGAGAAGTGTAGTGGCAAAGCGTGCTGAAGGTGGCCGCAACTGGGGGCTTCGGCAGAGCAAAACCCCCACCACAGGGGCGGGGGCTGGATGGGGGTGATGCTTACTGGCCGACTTGCTCGGTCAGCGAGTTCAGCTTCATTCGCATGGTCATGGACATGGTGCCGCCGTCCATCGCCATGTCCACCTTCATGCGCATGGTGGCGTCGTCCTGTAGCCGGACCGGCAGGCCGTCGGTGCGGTAGGTGGCCTGCTGAGTCTGGAGCAGGTCGGCCAACTCCATGTTCAGATTCATGGCGTCGTTGCCTTCGCCCAGGTTCATGCTCAGCTGCCAGGGCTGGGCCGTGGCCTCAGTGCGGAACAGGTGCCGGCCCTGGGCGTCGGTGCCGGTGTAGGTGACCTTGGTGGTGGTGACCAGCGGCGAAGACTTCACGCCGCTGATAATCTCGGCGGCCATGGCCTGCGCGTCTTCACCCTCAGCCATGCTGCCAATCATACCCGCCATCACGCTGCCCAGCAGGGCCTGCATGTCCACTTTGGTGGTGCTGGTCTTGCTGAAGCCGGGGGTCAGCGGCATGCCGTACACGCTGGCGTCGTTCATGCCCATGCTGCTCAGGTCTACGTCATCCATGCCTGCAAAGGCGGCCTGCATTTCGGCGTTGTCGCTCTCGAAGCGGGTGCCGGTGACCTCACCGTCAGCGGCGATGCGCTGAATCACGCGGACCGTAAAGTCGTCCATGCCGCTTTCGGCGGGCATTTCGGTGGTGGTGGACATCACCAGTTCACGCGAGCCGTCTGCGAACACTTCGCCCACGGACATCACCAGTTCGGTCGACTCGGCCGGCATGTTGCCCGCCTCGGCCAACGTCTGGCGCAGTTCTGCAATGTCACTCTTGCTCATTTCCTTGGCGGCGCTGCCGGTCATTTGCACGTCTTCCAGCTCCATCTGCACCTGAACGGTTTGGCGCAGGGTCACGCTGGTGCCGCTGGGCGCGGTCAGCAAAAAGACCTGGGCCTGCGCCGGGGTCATGGCGAGGGGCGCAGCCTGAACGGACGCGGACGGCCGGGCCGCAGCTTTGCCTGGAGTGGGCTCACCCACCGTGACGGTGCTGGGCGTGCGCTGGGCCGGAGCACCGAGCGGAGCATTCAGCGGCAGCGCGGGAATGCGGATGGCGGTGCTGGCCGACGTTGCCGGCACCGGCAGAGGAGCGGGACCAGCGACGGGCGCCTGATACCCGCCGGCCAGGGCCACAGGAGAAGAAACCAGCAGGGCACTCAATATTAGCTTTTTCATGCCTAATGCTACGGTGGGGCGGCGCTCGGCGTTCCCAGCCGGGCGGCTGAATGAATACTTCTTAAATGCGGCCTCTAGCGGCCCAGCTGGCCGGAAGTGCCGCTTTTTCTGGCGGCCAGCGACTCGCCCAGCAGGAAGCGGCGGCTCAGGTCAAACAGGGTTTGGACGTGTTCCAGATTGTCGAAGGTGTGGCCCGCGTCTTCGATCAGTGCCAGCTCGGTGCCGGGGCCCAGCGCCTGCGCGTACTGCTCGCCCCAGGCCGGCGGGCAACTCTCGACGGCGTCGCCGTGCATGACGGCGGCCACACCACCCCAGCTCCGCGCTGCTTTCAGCGGATTGAGGCGCAGTACCCCTTCCAAAAAGGGCCGGCCCAGCGGCCAACCGCCCAGGTCCTGCACCCCAGCGGGGAGTTGCCCGCCCGGAAGGTGTTGCAGAAAATAGTCCGGCAGGGCCGGCGCCCACAGCAGCAGGCGGTGCGGGGCCACGTCCGGCGCACTTTGCGCGGCCAGTAGCCCGCCCAGCGAGTGCCCCAGCAGGCTCAGGCGCTGAGGGTCGGTGTCCGGGTGGTCGCGCAGCCACTGCGCGGCGGCCTGCACGTCGGCCAGTTGCCGGGCCGGGGTCACGTCTGCAAAGTCGCCCTGTGAGTCGCCGTAGCCCCGGAAATCAAAGCGCAGCGAGGCCATGCCCCGCGCCGCCATCTGCCGGGCAAACAGGGTGTGCAGGCGGTGATCCCCGGACTTGTGACCGGTAAAGCCGTGCAGCATCAGCAGCGCGGGCCAGCCCTGGGCGGGGCGCTCGCCGGTGGGCAGGTGCAGCAGCCCGACCAGCTGTTCCCCCTCCACCTGAAAACGGATAGGTTCTTCGTGCAGCAGCGTCATGACAGGCAGTTTGGCAGATGCGGCGCGGGCAGATAAGGAGGCGGACCTGAGAGCGCGGCCCATATAGGGCGGCGGGCGGGGTGTGCCGGGCACCGTACAGGGCCAAGGCGGAAAGCTGGAGCGCTAAGGTAAAACGGGAAGCCTAAGGCGCTCTTCGCTGTCTGCCCGCCGACACGCCGCTGACTGAATTTGGCCTGCTCACAGCCGCGCCGATTCGGGTGCTGCGCGGCGCGTAGGCTCGCGTGTCCATTCTGCCCAGAGCGTAGGGCCATGCCGTACACTTGAGGGTGATGACCGCTGACCTGCCCACCGAGCCGTTCGATATTCAGGGGGCGGTGCAGCGCGTGCGCTTCCGGGCCGACAGCGGCTTTACGGTCATGACCGCCGACATCACCGGCCCGCACGGCGAGGACGACGGCGCGGCGGTGGTCGGGATGATGCCGCCACTGGACGCGGGCGACGGCTTCAAGGCCCTGGTCAAGCTAGAAGAACACAAGGACTACGGCTATCAGTACCGGGTGCTGAATCTGGTGCTCGCAGCGCAGCCCGCCGACCTGTCGGAGGAAGGGGTGGCGGCCTACTTGCAGGCCCGCGTGGGCGGCGTGGGCAAAGTGCTGGCCGGGCGAATTGCGGGAACATTTGGGGCCGCCACCTTTGACGTGCTGGAAAGTGACCCAGAAAAGCTGCTTCAGGTGCCGGGCGTATCGGCCTCCACGCTGCACAAGATGGTCGCCAGCTGGGGCGAGCAGGGCCAGGAGCGGCGCACGCTGGCCGCGTTGCAGGGCCTGGGCCTGAGCATCTCGCAGGCGCAGCGGGCGCTGAAGCACTTTGGCGAAACCGCCGTAGAAACCTTGCAGGCCGACCTCTACACGCTCACCGAGGTAGAGGGCATCGGCTGTTTGACGGCCGACAAGCTGGCCCGTGAGCGCGGCATGACCCTGGATGATCCGCGCCGCCTGACCGCCGCCGCCGTATACGCCCTGCAACTGGCGGGCACGACCGGCGGGCACTCTTATCTGCCCCGCGCCCGCGCCGAAAAGGGCGTGGTGTACTACACCCGCGTGTCCGGGGAGCTGGCGCATGAGGCGCTGAGCCGCGCTCTGGAGCTGGATCGCCTGAAAGCCGACTACGGCCCTGAAGGCGATGAGCGCATTTACTTGCCACACGCCCTACGCGCCGAGAAAAAGCTGGCCCGCCTGATTCGCACCCTGCTGGCAACCCCCCCGCAGGAGGAGTGGGAGGTGCCCGCTGGCGCCGGCATCGGCCTGAGCGAGGCGCAAAGCAGCGTGCTGGAACTGCTGCGTGAGCAGCGGCTGGTGGTGCTGACCGGTGGCCCTGGCACCGGCAAAAGTACCGCGACCAAGGCCGTGGCCGAAGTGGCCGAGGAACTGCGGCTGGAAGTGGGCCTGTGCGCTCCTACCGGCAAAGCGGCGCGGCGGCTGGGCGAGGTGACCGGGCGCGACGCCCACACGGTTCACCGGCTGCTGGGCTACGGTCCCAATGGCTTCCGGCACAACCACCTGGAACCGGCTCCCTACGACCTGATTATCGTGGACGAGGTGTCTATGATGGGCGACGCGCTGATGCTGGCCCTGCTTGGCGCTGTGCCGCCGGGGGCACGGGTGCTGCTGGTGGGCGACACCGACCAATTGCCGCCGATTGACGCAGGTCTCCCGCTCAATGCCCTGACGCAGGCGGCCACCACCGTGCGGCTGGACAAGGTCTACCGCCAGGCCGCCGAAAACCCCATCATCGGGGCGGCGCACCGGCTGCTGCACGCCCAGCCCCCACAGTGGCAGCGCCTGGGCGACGAGGACGACGCCCGCGCTCAGCTGAGCCTGACCGAGGTGGACGCCGACGCCGGCGCCCGCCGGGTGGCCCTGCTGGTGCGCGAACTGGGCGGCCCGGCGCGGGCGCAGGTCCTCTCGCCCATGCGGCGCGGTCCGCTGGGGGTAGAGCGGCTGAATGCCGTGCTCCAGCAGACCTTTAATCCTGGCGAGGGCGGCATAAAAATCGGCGCGGATGCCCTGGCCCGCGCAGGCGACGTGGTCGTGCAGACCAAGA
>JAUNHF010000053.1:5779-9354 GCA_030524065.1 Deinococcus sp. | reverse complement strand
GCCTTCCTTGCTGATGCGGATGCGGTGGCGGGCTTCCAGGGCGTCCAACTCGCGGGTGACTTTGGCCTTGTCCGTCTTCATGCCGTTGATGTTTCGTTCGATGGCCTGAATCTGGTCAGGGATGTCGAGGAGTTGACGGAGCTGGTCATTCGTGGGTTTCACGGGGCACCTCCAGAGCGGAAGAGAGTTCGGTCAGGAAGGCGGACAGGTCAGTCAGGCCAGCGCGGGCCTGTTCGGTCAGGCGGTAGCAGACCTGTGAGGGCTTGCCCTGGCAGTCGGCAATGGTCTCGGCAGTGCGGAGCACGCCCCGGTTCCGCATGACGTGCAGCACGTCGCGGGTGCTGGTGCGGCAGTACTCGGGGAACTCGCGCTGCACGTCCAGGGCATGAACGCGGCCTTCCTGGGCAGCGGTCAGCAGGATGTGACGGCGCACCGGGTGCCCCAGGCAGAACGCCAGATGGCACGCGGGCGTGTGCCCGTAGTGGTTGCGCCGGGGCATCAGTTCAGGCCCTCCAGCTCGTCGGGGGTCAGGTCGTTGGCTTCCTTGCCGCTCATGACCTCGACACACAGCAGCGCACGCTTGGCCTGTCCGTAGCACCCTTCGTGCTGCTCAATCTCGAAGTCGGTTTCGATGACGCGCACCGTCTTGGTCTTGCCCATGCCGTAGCCGGGGCGCATTTCCTTGATGCGAAAGGTGCTGCCTTCGACCAGGTGGGTCACGTCGTAAAGCAGAGTGATTTCAGCGCGGTCGGGCCATTCCCCTTCAGGGGTAGCGAGACAGATGAACGTGCCAGCGTCCTTGGCGGCAGGAATCTTCGCTTCCCGTCCGTCGGGCATCTTCACGAAGGCGAACCGCTTGGAGTTGCCGCCTTCACCGCTGGCGCGGCGGCGCTTGCCGTCCACCTTCAGGTCGGTCTTCTTGCGGCTCACGACAGCACCTCTTCAGCCACGGCGCGAACGTGTTCCGGGGTCAGGTTGGCGCGGGTCATGCCTGGCACGCTGGCGATGCCTTCGTCGAGGTGGTCGAAGAGGGCCACGATGGACCGCATGACGCCCTTGGTGGTCTCGTGGGCGGCCTTGAGGACCTTCTTGCTGTAGCCCATCGGCTCGTACAGGGCGGTGAAGGCGTCCAGTTCGATGGGCTTGACCCGCACGCGCACCCAGGCGCGGCTGGCGATGTCGGTGTGGCGGTCAATGACCCGGTCAAGCCAGGGGCTACCCAGCAGCACGAAGGTCACTCCGGCGCTGTCGGCCACGTACTTGATCATGTCCAGGGCGCGGTAATCCAGGCGCTGGGCTTCGTCGATCAGGATGGTGTGGGGGTGTTCCTTCAGGTGGGTGACCAGCACGCTGGTGCGGACGCGCCACGCTTCCCCGGTGCGGATGCCCAGCTTTTCGCACAGGTCGGCCACGATTTCGCGGGCGTTGTACTCGGGCGGGGCCTGCCAGTAGAGGGCGCGGGGGTTGCTGTTCGCGTACAGGGTGGCCGCCGTCGTCTTGCCGCCCCCGTGTTCCCCGGCCACCACGCACAGCGGGCTACGGCGCTTGACGGCGTAGGCGATACGGTTGACCACCAGGCGAACGGCGGGCGTGCCCAGAACGGTGGGGGCCGCAGGCTCGGGTTCGGGCGGTGCGGGTGGCGGCAGGGTGATGCTGGGCGCGGCCACGGCCTCAGCCAGCAGCTCCTCGGTCAGTGTTCTTTCGCGGGTCACTCGTTTTCCTCCTTGATCTGGCGCAGCAGCGCGTCGAGGTCGTCAGCGGGTTGCAGGAATGCCTTCCCGAAGTCACCCAGGTCGGGTTTCTGCGGTTCGGGGTTGAGTTGGGCGCGGGCGGCAGGTTGCAGGGGCGTCACGGCCTGCACGGGCAGTTCGCGGCGCAGTTGCTCGGTGACCATCAGCGCGGGGTTGGTGTACTCGCGTGCGAGTTCGTCGGCAGTTCGCAGGGCGGCGGCTTTTTGCGCTTTCTGGGCGCGGCGTTCCTCACCGGCGGCGGCGCTGGCGGCCACGGTGGGGGCAGGGACAGCGGTGCCGAGCATTTCCAGGCGTCCGGTGCGTTCGTCTTGCCAGACGATGCCCCGGCGGTCGTCGCCCAGCGCGAACTGGTCTTCGAGCACCAGCACCGGCAGGCCCCGGTATTGCGCCAGCCGTCCGCCCGGAATCGTCCAGGCCACGTTGCCGATGCTGACGGTGCCGTCTGGCCTGACCACGCGCTTGGTGCGGCGGGCAAACAGCAGCAGCAGTTCTCCGGCATCGAGTTCCAGCAGGCTGGATTCGGGGGCGGTTTCGCGGAAGTGCTCCAGCCGCGTCTTGCCGTCCACGAGGCGCTGGTGGTATTCGACGATCAGCCACGCCAGCACGCTGTTCTGGTATTCGTGGATGGTCTGGTGGCGCTTGCCGGGGCCGGGGTCTACGCCCGTATCCAGCCACCGCTGGGTTGCCACGCGCAGCTTCTTGAGTTCCTCGCTGGAGCGGTCCACGGCGTTCTGTCCGACATAGCCGACCATCGCCCGCTCCAGCCCGTGCAGCGTCCCGAAAAAGCGTTCGATGGCCCCACGGGTGTGCGAGACGCGGGGCAGGCTGTGAATGATTTCGATGCCCAGCCCGGCGGCGATGCGGTGGAAGTGTTCGGAGCTGTAGGTCTTGCCGTTGTCGATGTAGAGCCGCTTGGGCAGCCCGAACAGCGGGTAACGGTCAGCCAGCGGGCCGGACTTCCGCATCAGCGAGCGCATCAGCGCCAGGTCGGCCTGGGTCTGGTCTTCGGACTCGGAGAAGGCGATGCCCATGATGCAGCCGCTGTACACGTCAATGACGGCCTGCACGCGGGGGCGGTAGATGCGCCCGGTTTCCGGGTCCACCACTTCCACGTCGCAGCGGGTCATGTCCAGTTGCCACATCTCGTTGGCGTGCAGGGCCACGACCTGCCCGGTGTAGGAGCGCAGGAATTCCTTGCGGTCGTCCGCGTTCGCAAAGAGCAGCCGTAGGACAGGGTGGTCGAGCATCATCCGCTTGACGCGGCCCACCGTCACGGCAGTCACGGTGATGGTGCGCCCGTTGCCACGCGGGAGGGTCATGGCGTCGGGCACGGCCCGCACCAGCGTTCGGTGAATGAAGGCCACCGACGTGGTGGGCGGGTTGCTGACCAGCGCAGACACCACCAGTTGCAGGGTTTCCAGCGGAAGCCGGAAGCTGCCCGCGTCGGCCCGCTTGTGCTTCTTCAGCCCGTCCAGGCCCCGGCGCTCGACCTTCTCGACCTCGCGGCGGATGGTGCGGGTGCTGACGCCACGCTGCTGAGCAAGCTGTTCGATGGCGTGAGAGCGGGCGGCACTGCCCACCGGAGTCTGGAGGACAGGCAGCAGTTCCCGGTGCTTCTCCAAGGCGTCTCCGGTGTCGGTGTAGGTGCCACTGGACAGGTCACCGTGCTGGGTAAGCAGGATGGCCGCCGGGTCGAAGCCTGGGGCTGTCACCATCATGTTTTGTGATGGAGACAGGTCTGCAACTTTTTTGTCACTGCTGATGATTTCTGCCGTCTGTGCCGCCACTTTGGAAAGCTGATGGAGACTGCTAGTCGTGATGGAG
>JAUNHF010000053.1:3818-5769 GCA_030524065.1 Deinococcus sp. | reverse complement strand
CCAGCCCAGGGTCGTGGGGTCGTAGTAGGTCACCAGAACGCCCCCCTTGCTGTGGCGTTCTGAGACTTTTTCCGTGTAGGCGGGCGTACCAGCCTTCCGCAGCTTGGCGAGCTGGCGTTCGATGGTGGGCTTGGACTTGTCGTACAGCCGCATCAACTCGGTCATGCTCAGCAGCGCCCCACGGTTCTTACTCATGTGCGGCACCTGTCATCCTCCCTTCCCGGCCAGAAATGCGACCAGATCGGCTTTTTCGTTTCGCATTTGCGAAAGAGGAAGCGAAAAAAATAGGCTCAACTTCCAGTGCTTTTGCCAGATTCAGCATGACATCGGCACCGAGTCGTCCCCCGCGTTTGCCATTGAGCAAATCGCTGACGTAGCCGCGAGAAATCCCGGCCCGGTCAGCGAGTTGGGAGCGGCTCAGCTTGAGCTGACGCATCCGCCTTTCGACCTGTTTTGTGTTCAGCGAAGTCAGATTGCACCTCCTTGAGGCACTTAGTCTAATTCGCTTATGCGAACATTTCAATACGCAAATGCGAATCATGGTGCTAACGTTGGCCCTATGGGACGCACCTCACCTGCTACCAATGCTGCAAAGGCAAGAGGGCCGTTGAATGGCCTGATTGCTGAGCGTATGCGGCAACTCAACCTCGCCACTGTCAAAGACTTTGCTGATTACGCCGGAATTGGCCGCACCAGCATTCATGATCTCGTCCGGGGACGGACAACCACCAGCGGCACTTGGACCAAACCCAGCTTCGACACGCTGACCAAGCTCGCCGTGGCCCTCGACAAGCCCACGCACGAGCTGCTGTACCTGATTGACCCTGAAGCGCCTGGCGCGAATCTGGTGCTCGATGTGCAGCAGGTGCCGGTGTACATCGCCGGTCAGGTCGGCGCAGGCCCTCAGCAGCTCTGGGAGCGCAGTGACGTGGTCTATGTGGAGCGGCAGTTTGCCGAGAACCGGGACCTGGTGGCGTTTACGGTGGTGGGGGACAGCATGGCCGGTGGACGGCACCCCATCTACGACGGTGACGTGGTCATCGTTGACCAGCGGGTCGGGGGAGAGGTCAACTTCCCGGTGGTGGCCCGCCTCAAGGACGACGGCCACGTCGTGAAGCGTCTGCGCCCTGGCGGCATCCTCGACAGCGCCAACCCTGAGTTCCTGGACCCGGACACCTCAATCATCTCGCCTGACCGTGTCGCCCATCTGGTGGGCCGCGTTGTGCGGGTCATCGGCAACCTTGCCACAGCCTAAGCCTTCGCTCGCGTCCCTGCCCCTGCTGGTGCGGGGGCTTTTTCGTTGACAGGTAATTCTTTACACGGCCCCAGCCGGAACAGGACCGGCACATTCCAGCAGGCAGGCCAGAACCCGGAACACCCGGAACAAGAAAAGACCCTCAGTGACGCATTCGTTCACTGAGGGTTTCGAGAGGTTTCCCCTAGTTCCGGTTGTTTCGTTGACATCTAGCACCTTTCAGGGAGTGACAAGTACTAGAGATAACAACATCAAAAGAAAGACTCTGTCACCGAAAAAATTATCTGTCAATACTCGCAAAGTGCTTTTTGTCAATGACGGAGACAGCGCCAATGCCAGTTTGAGAAAGGTGAGTAATTAGCTGCTTTATGAGTCTGTACGTCCCGCCTCAGATGAGAGGTCTTGCCCCTCCATCTCTTGCAGCCATCCATGTAGGAAAATCCGCTGCACCCTGCGAACAGTACCGATAGAAACCTTCTTTCTCTTTCCATCGGCCCCGGTGTACGTCATCTCTTCAGTGTGATGTTCGAGTAGGTAAGCCTGGGCCTTAGCTGCTGATGTGTCTGGGTTGTGCCAGAAGTGATTGAGGATGCACAAAAGGGCAGAGTCAGGCACTCTGAATAGACCGTTGTCTGACCTTCCACGCCGTTTCAATAGGGCTGCTGGGTCTACCTCATTTACTTCAAGCCACCTTCT
>JAUNHF010000053.1:0-3808 GCA_030524065.1 Deinococcus sp. | reverse complement strand
TGGCGATAAGGTCGGGCCTCTTGGCTGGCGATACTAAGCGAATCCTGTGTAGGCGGCCACTTAACGCTAGTTGCTCCTCTGTCATTTCAGAAGGGGTAGCTCTGCGAATAGGCATAATTAAGTGCCAAGATATAAGAAAAGACCCCGCTGAGGGGGTCTCAAGCTTTTCGCAGGTGCGAACTCTGTAATTAAATAACTGCCCCGATGGGTAGCTTGCCCTCATCGCATCCGGCGCGGAAGGCTTGCTGAATGCTGGCCTCAACGTGGGCGCGTTCCTTGGCGCTGGTCCAGTCGGGGTCCGTCTGCCCGTCGAACATCTCCATGAGTTGCACCGTGTAGGCGGCTTCCCGCTGGGCACAGATGGTGCGGCCTTGGCCGTCCACTTTGCCCGCTTCCCTCAGCCCTTGCAGGTAAGCACGGCGAACGAGGTCACGGGCCACCGCGCCCGCGTCCAGGTCGTCCACGCTGAAAGGGTCATAGAGGGAAGCAACGCGGGTTGCCACGAATTCCTCTCGCACAGTGGGCCACTGGGCACCGGAAGCGCCCTCGAAGGCGCGGCGGACAGCATTCTTACCGATAGCGGCGGTCATTCGGCATCACCCCACCACGTTTCAGCAGGCTCACCACGGGCCACGAGGATGGCGTTAGCCACCGCGCCCATACGGTCAGCCTGCTCTTTGGTGTCCACATAGGCCATAAGCTCACGGATGGCGGTCAGCACGTCTGTTTGCTGGTCAGCAGACAGCGTCAGGGTCAGGTTGTCTGGTATGCTCAAAACAATCCTCCAAAAGCTGGGATTCCGACTAGGGCGCAAGTTTGGCGACTGGGCAGCCCTTTCGGTTGTCAAATACTCTACATAGGATAGACGGTCTAGTCAAGATAGACCGTCTATCCTATGTATACTTACGGTATGCCTGCGATAGTTGTGAAACTGGATGAGCTTCTGGAGCAGCGTGGCATTACCCGCTATCGCTTAGCTGAGTACGCTAAGGAAAACACAGGCTTAGGGCGCTCTACCGTGTTTGCGATTGTCCAGGGAAGGTTTCAGCCGCGACTTGAGACATTGGCTGTGATGATGGGTATCGTAGAGAAGCTGTCAGGGAAACCCGTTGAGCTTTCCGACGTGCTGGAATATGACCGGGATGCTCCTAACCCGCCGCCGCTCAAGCCGTTTAGCGTGGCAGGAAAGCGCAAGCAGGACAAAGAGTAAGCCCCCCACGTTGGAGGGGCTTTCTCGTGGCTGTGGTGAGCCGCGCTGGGCAAGGTTCAGTGTTTCCAACCATGCAAGCGGCGCATTTCGTCTATCAGGTCGGCGCAGGCGTGCAAGTAGGTGACGTAGACCGTCAGCCAGTCGCCCACCGGACAGCTTTCCCGTGCATCCTCTGCATGGTCAGCCTGTACGCGCCACTGCTGACCGTGCAAGTTGGACGGGAACGGCGGCACGGTGGGGCGTTTGAACTGCTCAGCCGACAGTACAGCACACAGCCACGCTGACCACTCCTGAACGGCTTTGGAGCGGCTAAAGCCGTTCAGGTCAGGGGTTTTCCTGAGCCACGTTTCTGCTTTCACGTCGAAAGGCGGCGGGGTAGGGCTAAACTGCTTCACCGCCTCTAGCACGGTGTCCAGTTGCATCACTTATGCCTCAGTGCCCTGTCAAATTCGATGTTAATCAGGGGCAAGCTGCCCGTCCGAACGGCTCCAGTCAGGCCGCCGCCCATGTCGGGCATCCGCTGGGAACCGCCCCCACCATCGGGCGCGGTGGGGTGCATCACGCCACGGGGATAAAGGCCGGGGAACTCTTCGCGCAGCACATCGAGCCGGATGTTTCCCTGAGCGTCCAGGTGCTTGGCAGGGTCAAGCACTTTCAGCGCCAGGTCTACGTCACTGACCTTGCCCGCCAGGTCACGGCGGTGCAACTGTTCGCGTAGTTGGGCCGCTTCCCCTTTGGCCGCGTCCCTTTCGGCTTCCAGGGCTTGCACTTCAGGGGAAGGCGGCATGGGTTCGGTGGCGCTGGCCGCGCCTTCGCCGCTCGCGCTGGTCGAGTCGGCGGGCTGAGGGTTCAGCAAGGCAAAAGCGGCGCTGATGCCGTCGTTTTCATGCGTCATGGCGGTTCCTCTGGCTAGGGCGTGGGCGTCCCAGTAGACGCCGCTGGTCACGGGCTGGACACGGGCGCTGTTCGCTGCTTACGAGACGGTCTAGGACGCCCAAAGCGTAGTTTCTCAGTCGGTCTTCTGCCTTGCGCCTTTCCTGTTGCTGTTCTGCCCCTGGCATCAGGCTTTCAGGGTCAAAGTTCACAGGACTGTCCCGCTGGGGGCACTGGGCTGCGCTGTGCGGGCCATGAAGGGGCTTGCAGCGGGCGCGGTGGGCACCGTGGCAGGCGTGGGGGTCAGCATGGCCTCAGACAGCGTTATGCCGTTGTCCTGAGCCGTAAAGCCGCGCACCGACACCGCCATTTGAAGGGCATCTTCAAGCTTGTCCAGCACCGGGCCAGCGGCAAAGTAAGGCTCAGAGGTCGGGTAGAACTTCTTGAGCATGTCTTTTTGCTCTTCTGCGTACTGGGCGCGGGTAAAGTCATCACGAATGACCCGTTTGTAGAAGTCGGTGGCCGAAAGCAGGTAAGCCACACCCGGCGCGTCATGCTGCTCGGTGGCATCGCTGAACATCTCCACCAGGGCGGCGTACCGTTCACTGGGGCCAAGGTCTTCTACGGCTGCTTTCACGTCCTCACGGGCGTTCAGGAGCTTCATTTCGTGGGTTGTGGGGTCGCCCAACATGGCAGGCGTCAGGCCGACCCGTACCGCGTCCCGTGCGGCCTTCAGTGCGCCCGCTGCGGTGTCGAGGTCAGTCTTTTGCTGGGCAAAAATCGCGTCCATGAACTCAGCGGCTTTCTGTCGGCGGTATTCGACGGGATACTGAACGCTTTCCCAGATGGAGGGGTAGCCCTTGGCGAGATTGTCATAGGCCATTTGCGCCGAGAGCATCGCCATGTGAAAGCGGCTGACATGCACCTGCACATCTGCGGGCAACACCTCGCCCTGAGTGGCGTTCTGAGCCTCTTGAGCGGGGTTGATGTTCTGCTGAGTATCGAGGTTCAGGGTAGGCGAAGCGGGCTGAGTCCGTGGGAGGGGAGCGGTAGGCGTGGTGGTCGCCGTGGGGGTCGAAAGGGTAGGGGCGGGCGCGGTGGTGGTGCTGGGCTGAGTCATGAGACACTCCTTTGAAGGTGTTCAGGCAGGCGGATATGTGACGGGATTTCGTCGGCTGGGACAGGCTCATAGCAGCGGTAGGCGGGAGAATGAACCAGAATGCCCAGACTGGTGAGTGTGTTCAGCAACTTCTGGGCCTTGACCGTGGTGCAGGACAGACGGCTTTGCACGTCTGCCAGATGGATTTGGCCCAGATAGCGGGCAAGCTCCAACACCTTGCTTTCCTCGTCGGTGATGGACGGCTGAGACTTATGGGCGCGGCGTATTTCTTCCGGCACAAGCTCAAGCGGGAAGGGTGCTGTCCTGCGTGGCAGAGCGAGTTTTTTGAGATTGGAGTTGCTAGGCGGCACGAAAGGCGCATCCGGCTCAAGCGGCACGAACACCTCAAGCGTGTTCCGGCGCACCAAATACAGGTCACAGTCAGGGTTTGTGCAAGTCCGGTAACGGTGGTACACCATGCGCCCGGTAGCGTCCTCAATCACCCTCGCCGTAGGGATAACGAGGGCTTCCTCCTGACAGACTTCACAAGGCAGGCCAGCCACGCTTACCTCCTCTCCAGCAAGTCCAGCTGCTCCAGCGTTTTGAACACCCGGCGAAAGGCCCGC
>JAUNHF010000052.1:2779-9563 GCA_030524065.1 Deinococcus sp. | reverse complement strand
TGCACCCGCCCCGTGAGGCAGGAGAAGGAGACGCCATGAACCAGACCGATACAAACCGTCAGCCCCAGCTGAGCGGTGATTTTTTTTGTGCGCTGCTGGAGGGCTGCCATGCCTGACCCTGCGCAGCCCAAAGCCGTGATTCTGGACAGCCACGAAGTGCGCCGCGCCATGACGCGCATCGCCCACGAGATTATCGAGCGCAACAAGGGCGCCGAGGGCCTGGCCCTGATCGGCGTGCATACGCGCGGTATTCCGCTGGCCGCCCGCCTCGCCGCCAAGCTGAGCGAGCTTGAAGGGGTGGAGGTGCCCACCGGCAGCCTGGACATCACCCTGTACCGCGACGACCTGAGCGAGGTGGCCCGGCAGCCCATCATCCGCGAGACGGAGGTGCCGTTTGACCTCGCGCAGCGCCGGGTGATTCTGGTGGATGACGTGCTGTTTACTGGCCGCACCGTGCGCGCCGCACTGGACGCCCTGATTGATATCGGGCGGCCCACCGGTATTCAGCTGGCCGTGCTGGTGGACCGGGGACACCGCGAGCTGCCCATCCGCGCCGACTATGTGGGCAAGAACCTGCCCACCGCGCAGGACGAGGTGGTCAAGGTGAAGTTGCAGGAGACCGACGGCACCGACAGTGTGGAGCTGTGGGACCGACCTGCCCTGGACCGGGAAGTTGGTATGGACCGGGAAAGCCCGGCAGAAGGGGCCGGTGAGGACGCATGACCGCCGCTGGAATGGGGGGCCGTCCCCGGCACCTGCTGGACTTTCAGGATTGGTCCCCGGAGCGCCTGAGCGCCCTGCTGGACGGGGCCGACACCATGCTGAACGTGCTCTCGCGCCCGGTGAAGAAAGTCCCGGCCTTGCAGGGGCTGACCGTCTGCACGGCCTTTTTTGAGAACTCTACCCGCACCAAAGTGAGCTTTGAGCTGGCGGCCCGCCGCATGAGCGCCGACGTGGTCAGCTTTGCGGCTGGGGCGAGCAGCGTGAGCAAGGGCGAGTCCCTACGCGACACCGTGGAAACGCTGAGCGCTTACCAGATGGACGCCTACATCGTGCGGCACTCGGCCAGTGGGGCAGCGCATCTGGTGGCCCGCTACTCAGGCAAGCCGGTGATCAACGCGGGCGATGGCCGCCGCGCCCACCCCACCCAGGCGCTGCTGGACGCCTACACCATCCGGCAGGAATACGGCGACCTGAAGGGCAAAAAAGTCGCCATCATCGGGGACGTGCTGCACAGCCGCGTGGCCCGCTCAAATGCCGAGCTGCTGCCCAAGCTGGGCGCCGAGGTGGTGCTGTGCGGCCCCGCCACGCTGCTGCCGCTGGAGCTGGGGCAGATGCCCGGCGTGACCCTGACCACCGACCCCCGTGAAGCCGTGCGCGGCGCCCACGCAGTGATGGCCCTGCGGCTGCAAAAGGAGCGGATGCAGGGCGGCTACCTGGCGTCCATGCAGGACTACGTGAACACCTATCAGGTGAACGAAGCCCTGCTGGCCGAAGCCGAGGACGGCGCCATTGTGCTGCACCCCGGCCCCATGAACCGTGACCTGGAAATCGGCGGTGACGTGGCCGACGGCGAGCGGAGCCGGATTCTGAAGCAAGTCAGTAACGGACAGGCCGTGCGGATGAGTGTGCTGTATCACTTGCTGGTCGGTCGGGATTAACAGCATGTTGTATCCATTAAATGATGGTATTGGCACAGTAGAGCTTGTTCAACATGCGGGCAACGACAAGATGATTGTCAACGCTGCTCGTGTGAGCTTTGCTGGTCACAACAATAATTCTTTAGATGAACGAGATAAAAAACTTATACGGTACTTGCTGGAGCACAATCATGGAAGTCCATTTGAACACAACTTGATAACGTTCCGTATCGTTTGCCCCATATTTATAGACAGGCAAATAGTAAGACATAGGGCTGGTGTTAGCAAAAATGAAGTAAGTGGGCGATATGTTGAGCTGAAGCAAGCCGCTTATATTCCTCAAGGCTTTAGGCAGCAATCTGTGAATAATAGGCAAGCAAGCATTCCAGACAAGGACGGAATTGACCAGGCGAAGGCGCACCAAGTATTTATAAATTCATGGCAACAATCCTATGCCGCCTACGAAGAGTTGATAAGTCTCGGTGTCGCGCGCGAGCAAGCCCGTGCGGTCTTACCTTTGTCGCTATATACTGAAAGTTATTATACTTTTAATTTGCGAAGCCTTCTCCACTTTATTTCTTTGCGTGAACACGAGGGCGCACAGTGGGAAATCCAACAGTATGCTAAAGCTATGGCCGAAATAGCAGAACCCTTATTTCCTGCAACATTTTCTGCATGGCGGGAGCTGAAGGCCATTGCGTTACAAACCTCGTAATTGCAATCATCGGAAAATGTACCGAGTGGGTAAGTAGTGAGGAAACGGAGTAAATCATGAATTTGACCATTGCCAACGTCAAGCGCCTCGGCTCCAGCGAGCGCGAGAGCGTGACCACCCAAGACGGCAAAATTCTGGGTTGGAACCTGCCCGAAGACCAGCACGGCGAAACGGTAGACGGGCACGGCGGCACCATTATCCCCGCGCTGACCGAGCCACACGCACACCTGCGTGAGCCTGGGCAGACCGAAAAAGAAGACCTGGCGAGTGGCCTGGCGGCGGCGGCGGCGGGCGGCTATGGCAACGTGGTCTGCATGCCCAACACGACCCCTGTGATTGACGACCCCGCCATCATCCGCACCTTGCAGGACAAGGCCGCGGCGCTGGGGCTGGCGCGGCTGCATGTGTCGGCGGCGCTGACCAAGGGCCAGAAGGGTGAGCAACTGGCCGAACTGAGCGCCCTCAAGGAAGCGGGAGCCGTGATGTTCACCGACGATGGCCGCACCAACGAAAATGCCCGTGTGCTGCGCCTGGGCCTGGAATACGCCGGAAGCCTCGGCATGGTGGTCAGCGTGCATGCCGAAGACGCTACCCTGCGAGCCGACGGGGTGATGAACGAGGGCGAAGTCTCGCAGGCACTGGGCGTGCCAGGCAACCCCACTGCCGCTGAAGCCGCTCGCATCGCCCGCGACGTGGAAATCGTGGCCTGGCTGCATGAACGCGGCAACCGGCCCCGCCTGCACGTGCAGCACCTGTCCAGCGCCGCCGGCCTCAGCCGCGTGCGCGAGGCCAAGCGCCGGGGCCTGCCGGTGACCTGCGAGGTCAGCCCGCACCACCTCACCCTGACCGATGAAAAGCTGCGGTCCTTTGACGCTATATACAAGGTGGCCCCGCCGCTGCGCACCCAGGCCGACGCCGACGAACTGTTCGAGGGTCTGCTAGACGGCACGGTGGACTGTATCGGCACCGACCACGCGCCACACACCCAGGCCGAAAAGGAGCGCGACCTGCTGGAAGCGCCGTTCGGCATTCCCTATATCGAGGTGGCCTGGCCGGTGATGTACACCCGCTTTGCCGAGAAGCTGGGCGTGGAAAAACTGGTGGACCTGATGACGGCTGGCCCCGCCCGCGTGCTGGGCTGGCCCGAGCCGACCCTGGAAGCGGGCGCCCCCGCCGACCTGATGGTCTTTGACCCAGACACCGAGCGCAAGGTGAACCCCGCAAGCTTTCAGAGCAAGGCCAAGTTCTGCCCCTACGCCGGGGAGACGCTCAAGGGCTGGCCTGTGCTGACGGTGGTGGGCGGCGTGGTGGCCTACAGCGCGGAGTGAGGTGCTGACGCGCCGCTGAGGGTAAGGAAGCGGCAGAGGGCAGGGAAGAGCATCTTTTCTGCTCTCTGCCCTCTGCTCTAAACTGCCGTCATCTTGAATCCTGCTGTGCCCCTCCGTTCGCCCGCTTTCCTGCGGCTGCTGGCCGCGCAGACCCTGGCGACCTTTGCCGATGGTTTGTGGCGGGTTACGCTGCTCACGCTGGTGTTGCAAGCGGGTGGCGCAGCGGCTGACCTGACTGCCGTGATGCTGGCGGGGGTGCTGCCTGCCATGCTGCTTAGCGCGGTAGGGGGAACGTGGGCGGACCGCTTCTGTGCCGCTTGGCTGGTGCAGGCCACTCAACTGAGCCGCGCTGCACTGCTGCTGGGGCTGCTGGCCTGGCTAACATTGCCGGAGGCAGGGGGCTTGTTGCCGCTGCTGGGGGTGAATGTGCTGCTCTCCGCCCTGAGTGCGCTGGCAAATCCTGCCTACAACACCCTGCTGCCCCGCGTGCTACCGCCGGAGCGGTTGGCGCAGGGGAATGCGGCTTTTGCCACGGGTGATTCGCTGGCCTTTGCAGCGGCTCCTGCGCTGGCGGGGGCGTGGTTATTGGTAGGTGGGCCTGAAGGCTTGCTGCTGCTTGGCGGCGGTCTGCTACTGGTGATGGTGGCGCTGCTGCACCGTATTCCCGCACTGGAGGGTTCACCCGCTGGAACCGGGGTGCAAGCAGACCCGTCTGGACCCGCGCCCCTTGCCGAAGGTACAGGTACCCTCGCAGGTATGCGGGAAGCCTGGCACTGGGTGGCGGCGGAGCCTGGGGCCAGGGCGCTGCTGCTCTGCTTCGCGGTTACCAATCTGGTGACGCCTGCGGGGATGGTGGCGCTGCCCCTTTACGCCCAGACCCTGGCGCACCCCGCAGCCTATGGCTGGCTGCTTTCCGCGATGGGTGCAGGCACTCTGCTGGCGTCGCTGCTCATCATGCGGTGGCCCCTGACGCGGCTGGGCTGGGTCACGGGTCTAGCGGCAGTGGCGGCGGGCCTGCTCAGTCACATCGGTCTGGGGCTGACAGCCACTCTGCCGCTGGCACTTGTGCTGGTGCTGCTGGGCGACGGCCTCTTTACCCTGCCCAACATCCTCTTTCCCACCTGGCTGCAACAGCGGGTGCCTGCGTCCTTGCTGGGGCGGGTCTTCGGGCTGATTGGGGCCATGAGTTACGCCCTGGTGCCGCTCGGTTACCTGCTGGCCCCTGGTCTGCTGGCACAGTTCAGCCCCGCACACACGCTGATGCTGCTGGGTGCGGGGCTGGTTGTGGTGGGCTTGTCGGCGCTGGCGGTACCGTCGTTTAGAGGGTTGAAGGTCTAAAGGCGTTTGCGCCGTAGATGGTTAGAGGTTCCGCTGCGCTAATGGTTGATGGTCTGTTAGGTTCTCCATCAACCATCAACCTTCAGTGCTCAGGCGTCAGCTGTTGACAGGCGCGGCCACTGCGCCGGCGTACTGGTCCCGGTCCAGGGTGCCTTCGCTGCGGCTGGTCAGCAGGCCCGCCACCATGCTGCCGCTCACGTTCAGGGCGGTGCGGCCCATGTCGATCAGCGGCTCTACTGAAATCAGGATGCCGGCCAGCGCCACCGGCAGGTTCATGGCCGACAGCACCAGAATGGCTGCGAAGGTGGCCCCGCCGCCCACACCGGCCACGCCGAAGGAGCTGAGGGCCACCACGCCCATCAGCGTGAGGATAAAGTCGGGGGTCAGTGGGTTGATGCCCACCGTGGGCGCGATCATAAAGGCCAGCATGGCCGGGTACACGCCCGCGCAGCCGTTTTGCCCGATAGAGATGCCCAGTGACCCGGCCAGGTTGGCGGTGCCTTCTTCCACGCCCAGTTGCTCTCGCTGCGCCTGCACGTTCAGCGGCAGGGTGCCGGCGCTGGAGCGCGAGCTAAAGGCAAACAGCAGGACCGGTGCGGCTTTACGCAGATAGGTGACCGGATTCAGCCCGCCCAGGGCCAGCGCAGCGAGTTGTATGAGCAGCATCACGCCCAGGGCCGCGTAGCTGGCGAGCACAAAGCGGCCCAGGTCCAGCACCGCTGCGTAGTTGGTGGCCGCGATGGTCGAAGCCAGAATCGCCAGCACGCCGTAAGGGGTCAGGCGCAGAATCAAGCTGACCAGCCGCATGATGACGGCGTGCAGTGCATCCACCCCAGCGCGGAAAGTGGCAGCCTCAGCGGGTTTTTTCTCGGCGATGCCCAGGTAAGCGATGCCCAGCAGCGCCGCGAAGATCACCGTGGCGATGGTGGAGGTGGGCCGCGCTCCGGTCAGGTCCAGAAACGGGTTGGTGGGCAGCAGCTCCAGCAGGCGCTGCGGCACGGTTTGTGCGCCCACGGTGCCCGCTTTTTCTACGATGCTGGCGCCGCGTTCCAGCTCGGCTTGGCCCTGCACGATCTGCGAGGCGTCCAGTCCAAACAGCGCCACGCTTGCCATACCGACCAGGGCCGCTACAGCGGTCAGGCCCACCAGCCAGGCGATGATGCGCCCCGCAGTACCGGCCAGGTTGCGCCGGGCGTCCATGCGGGTCAGCGCCGCCAGGATAGAGATAAAGATCAGTGGCATGGCGATCATTTGCAGCAGCCGCACGTAGCCGGTGCCGGCCAGCGAATACCAGTCGCGCACCTGCGCCAGCACGCCCTCATCCTGGCCGATCAGCAGGTGCAGCGCGCCGCCCAGCAGCAGGCCCAGGCCCAGAGCGGTAAATACCCGCTGGGAAAACGAAAAGTGCTGCCGGTCCATCCGGCGCAGCAGGGCGAACAGGGCCAGCAGCGCCGCGACGCTGAGAATCACAGAAAGGGTCATGGAGGCTCCTTGTGGAAGGGGAAAGTGAGAAGTAGGGGTAAGCGCGCAGGAGCAAAAGACAGCGGCCTGCCTTGCTCACCTGCAAAGAGGAAAGAGGGAGGAGGCGGGGCCTGTCTCGGACCAGGGCTGCGGCCTAGAAGATCCAGCGCAGAAGAGAAAAGACCTGTTCAGGCGCGTGCTGACCCAGTGGGGCCAGGGCCCAGTGCCGGAAGCAGGGGCACACGTTCACGCCTGAACTGTAGGCGGCGGCTGGACGGGATGTCAAGAGTTTGAATATCTAT
>JAUNHF010000052.1:955-2769 GCA_030524065.1 Deinococcus sp. | reverse complement strand
CCTCAAGAAAACGCCAACCGGCGGCCAACCCTAAGAGTTTGAATATCTATTGTTCGTTCTGGCAATAACTCTTAGGGTTGGCCGCCGGTTGGCGTTTTCTTGAGGCAGCCGGGCCTGGGCCGGAGCGCCGGAGTATGCTGCCGGGCATGACCCAGGACACGAATGACATGAACATCAACCTCGGTGAGGACGTGCAGGTAGATGACACCCGCCCCGAAATCATGGACGAGAAGCTGGAGAACGAAGACCTTCTGCGTGACGGCACCGCCGACGACATGGGCAACCCCAACGACGAGCCGGGCTTTGCTGATGGCCGCCGGGGGGGGCTGGGACGGTGAGGACCGCCAGGGCGACCCCAACTCGCTGACCGGCAGTGATCTGGCAGGCGAGGTGCACGGCGGCGCAGGAACCGGCACCGGCGGCGGCATTGACGGCGGTCCGCAGCGCTAGGTCTGCCAAAAGTCATATGCCCAGCACAGGCTCTTTCCTGAGGGAAGGAGCCGTTTTTCTTTTGTGCGGTGCTCGTTTTCTTTTGTGCAGCGGCTGGCGCTACACAGCCCCCTAAGACCGATTACGCCGCTCTCACCACCCACCGCGTTCAGATTGGGGCGCTGACCCGTGACCTGCCGGTCGTGCCGGTGTCCGACACCACCCGCGTGGCCCTGTTCAATATGCTGGGCGACACCGAGATCACCGAAGAAGCCGGTAAAGCGCTGGCAAAGCAGCTGCCCGCAGACATCAAAGTGCTGGTCACCCCTGAGGTCAAGGCCCTGTCGCTCGCGCACGTTATCAGCCGTGAATCCGGCATTCCTTACATCGTGGTGCGCAAGGGAACCAAGCCTTATATGGTGAACCCGGTCGTGCGTGAAGTGGTGAGCATCACCACCGGCAAGCCCCAGACGCTGGTGATGGACGGCCTGGACGTGGAGAAGGTGCGCGGCCAGAAAGTCGCCATCGTGGACGATGTGGTGTCCAGCGGCGGCACGCTTCATTCACTGCGCGAAATCATTGAAGAGGTGGGCGGCGATCTGAGCGCCGTGCTGGCGGTGTTCACCGAGGGCGAAGAGCGCCCCGACGTGACCGCCCTCGGCCACCTGCCGCTGTTCTGAGTTGGCTGTGACCTCAGGATCATGCTGACTCTGGCTCAGTGCAGCAATGTCCTGCCCCCGGTGGCCTGGGGCTACCGCTGGTGGCGGGCCGCCTCGCTGACCCTGCTCAGCGGTCAGGCTTTTTCGCTGCGGCGGGAAGCAGCCCTGTTTCTGGGGCACGCCCGCCCGCAGGCCGGCGACCGGTGGCTGGATATCGGCACCAGCAGCGGCTTTTATGCGGGGGTGCTGGCCGCGCAGGGCTGCCGGGTCACGGCCACGGACCTTAGCCCGGCCATGCTGCGTGAAGCGAGGCGCCGGGTGCCCAGCCCAGCGGTGAACTGGGCCTTGCAGAACAGCGAAACTCTGCTGCCCGAATGGGCCGGGCGCTTTGACGGTGTGACCATCGGCGCTACCCTCAACGAAACGGCCGACCCTGCCGCGTTGCTGCGCTCGGCCGCTGCGGCCCTGCGCCCTGGCGGCGGGCTGTGGCTGATGTATCTGCGCGAAACCGGCGGCCCGTCGCAGCGGCGGCTGTCGTCCCCGCTTCTGGGTGGCCTGACTTTTCCCCGGCCTGACTGGGTGGCGGCGCAGGTGCCCGGCTGCCCGCTGGTGATGGCCGCGCAGTTCGGGGCAGTGCGCTTTGAGTGGCGCGTGCAGCCTATCTAGAGCACGGTGCTGGGCCAGGAAATCCTTTAGGCTGGCCCCATGACCGAGAAGAAACAGCGC
>JAUNHF010000052.1:0-945 GCA_030524065.1 Deinococcus sp. | reverse complement strand
GTGTCGGGGCAGGTGCAGGGGGTGGGCTACCGCTACTTCGCGCAGCGCCGCGCCCGCGACATGGACCTGAGCGGCTACGCCGAGAACCTGAGCGACGGCCGGGTCGAAGTGGTGGCCGAAGGCTGGCCCGAGGACCTGGACCGGCTGGTGCACTGGCTCAAGCAGGGGCCGCCTCACGCCCGCGTAGACGGCATTGAGCCGCAGATGAGCGAGGCGACTGGCCTGCGAGGCTTTCATATCTACTGAGCTGCGCCGCCTGAGCGCCGTGATTCTGGCCGGCGGGCAGTCGCGCCGCTTTGGAAGCGACAAAGCGCTGGCCCAGCTGGGCGGCCAAACCCTGCTGGCGCGGGTAGCAGCCAGCTTGGAAGCGTGCCCGCGCCGGTTGCTGCTGGCTCCTGAGGGGCGCTACACGCTGCCGGGTTGGACCGTGCAGCCGGAGCGCCGTCAGGGTGAAGGCCCGCTGGCCGCTCTGGAAACAGCCCTGGCCTGGGCCGAGGCGCAGGCCGGGCCGGGGTGGGTGGCGCTCAGCGGCGTGGACTATCCGCTGCTGACCCCGGCGGTGTGGCAGGCGCTGGCGGCGGCGGCAGAGCCGGGCCGGCTGGCGGCTGGCTTCCGGGGCACGGACGGCCGCCCCGAACCCATGCCCGCGCTGTACCACACTGCGCTGCGGCCCCAGGTCACGGCGGCGCTGGATGGTGGCGAGCGGCGGCTGCGGCTGCCTGCTCTGGAGCAAGGAGGCGTCTGGCTGGACCCGCTGGCCGCTGGCCTGCCCCCCGGCCTCCTGGCCGACGCCGACACGCCCGCCGCGCTGCGTGCGCTGGGCCGCGAAGAAGGCACGCTGTGAGAGGAATGTGGCGTCCCTGTGCCATCTTGGTCGCCGGCGCCTGGCTGGCCGGCTGCACCGAGGACCCGGCGCGGGTGGCCCCCGGAACCGCCGCCGCTTCC
>JAUNHF010000051.1:4204-9635 GCA_030524065.1 Deinococcus sp. | reverse complement strand
CGGCTGGTGGTTGGCGGGCAGATGGTGGTGGCTGACTTTGTGCTGTTTATCGGGCTGCTGCCCCGGCTGACCGGCACACTGGGCTTTTTTGGGGACTGGATCGCCACGCATAGGCGCACCGGCGTGGCTTTTGAGCGCATGGGCCGCCTGCTGACCGACGCCCCCACCGACGAACCTGCCCGGCACGCCCCGCTGGGCCTGCGCGGCGAGCTGCCGCCCCTGTCCCCCCAAGCGGCCCTGGCAGAGCCACTGCGCGAGCTGGAGGTGCGCGGCCTAAGCGCCCAGTACGGCAGTGAGACAGAAACCAGCGGCGGCGTGCAGGACGTGAACCTGACCGTGCGCCGGGGCCAGTTCGTGGTGGTGACCGGGCGCATCGGTTCGGGCAAAAGCACCCTGGTCCGCGCCCTACTCGGGCTGCTGCCACACCAGCGCGGCGAAATTCTGTGGAACGGCGAACGGGTGGACGACCCGGCCAGCTTTTTTGTGCCGCCGCGTTCCAGCTATACGGCGCAGCTGCCGGGCCTCTTTTCCGACACCCTGCGGGAAAATGTGCTGAGCGGCAGCGATGAAGAGCGGCTGGACCGGGCGGTGCGGCTGGCGCAGCTGGACACCGACCTCGCGCAGCTGAGCGCCGGCCTAGATACCCCCGTGGGCGCCCGTGGCGTCAAGCTGAGCGGCGGACAGGTGCAGCGCACGGCGGTGGCCCGGATGCTGGCCCGCGACGCCGACCTGCTGGTGTTCGACGACGTCAGCAGCGCCCTGGACGCCCGCACCGAAAGTGCCCTGTGGGACGCCCTGAGCCGCGAGCTGGACGCCACCTGCTTGGTGGTGTCGCACCGCCGCGCCGCGCTCAGCCGCGCCGACTGGGTGGTGGTGATGAAAGAGGGCCGGGTGCTGAACCAGGGGCCGCTGCCAGAGCTGCTGGAGCGCAGTGAAGAGATGGCCGCGCTCTGGGCCGAAGAAAGCGCGTAGGGCCCCGGCATCCAAAGCACTTCTCGGCGGGAGGGGGAACGATGAGGCCCGTCTCATGGCAGGCTGAGATACCGACCTCATTTGCCCGGGCCACCACCAGAAAAGCTGCACCACTCCGGGACCTTTGGCTTATGAGAGTCATCTCACATTCCACACCTCCCTGCTCCGCATAATCGCGGTGCATAATCTAAAACTGTTCTCATGATCTTGGTCCTGTGTCTGCGGGACTGCGCTCAATCACTCCAGCAATGGAAAACAAAGTGGAGAACGGTTCCTAAGGGGGGGACTATGCGTAAAGTTATTTTGTTGGCCGCCACTTTGAGTACCGCTGCGACCCTGTCGGCCTGTAACAATGCTCCGGCGCCCGCGCCGACCACGTCTGGCGGCAGCCCTGCGCTCACCAAGTCGGCTGCGCCCACCGAAGCTCCGGCAGACGCCCTGACCCTGAGCGCCCAGTTCACGCCCAGCGGTGACCTGAGCAGCCAGATTGTCAACGGCGTCATCAGCGCCCGTGGTGCGCGGCCCTACCAGGCCTACCTGAACATGCGCTCCAGCCAGGGCAGCTTTATGTGCGGTGGCTCGATCATCAGCGACCAGTGGATTCTGACCGCAGCACACTGCCTGAGCGGCGTTTCGGCCAGCAACACCACCGTGCGGGTGGGTCTGAACAAGCTCAGCTCTACCCAGGGCCAGAGCATCACCGCCGCTGCGCTGTACTCGCACCCCAACTATGTCTCCACCGGCTCTGCCTACGACATCGCTCTGATCAAGCTCAGCCGTCCGGTTGTCTTTGACAGCTATACCCAGCCGATCAAACTGCCCAACAACACGGTAGAAAGCGTGCTGGACGTGGCTGGCCGCTTCGCCGTGGTCAGTGGCTGGGGCAAGACCGAAACCGACGCCACCAGCGACGACCTGCGTGAAGTCAGCCTGCCCATCACGCCCAACCCCACCAGCTGTGGCGGCAGCCGCACGCCCGCCAACACCATCTGCGGCGAAGCGTATCAGGAAAAGGACTCCTGCAACGGCGACTCTGGCGGCCCGCTGGCCCAGAGCTACGGCGGCAGCAACTACGTGCTGGGCATCGTGAGCTACGGCCCCCCCGTCTGCCGTGGCTACGGCGTGTACACCCGCGTCAACGCCTACCTGGACTGGATCCGTAATGTCAGCGGCGTGACGGCAGACACCCCGGCCAGCCCCGCCCCCACCCCGGCCCCCACGCCCGGCCAGACCACCTACACCGGCACCCTGAGCAGCGGCCAGACCGCCTACGCTCCGAGCAGCACCGGCTTTGCCTACGCGGGCGGCACCATCCGCGGCACCCTGACCGGCCCCAGCGCCGCCGACTTCGACCTGTACCTGCAGCAGAAGACCAGCACCGGCAGCTGGAGCAACGTGGCCGCCAGCGAAGGTGCGACCAGCACCGAGAACGTCTCTTACAGCGCAGCCAGTGGCACCTATCGCTGGGCCGTGACCGCCTACAGCGGCAGCGGCAACCTGACCCTGGCCGAAACCAAGTAAGCCTGCGGCGCGGCCCAGTCACAGCGCTGTGCTAAGACCTCCCAGATGGGGGGTCTTCTTTTTGCGGGTCTTTTGTGTTTCCCGGCTTCTCCGAGCTTGTTCTGGTGCGGGCCTGAGCCACGCCCGCCAAGCTGGGCCGCAGCGGGGGCGACAATCCGCTGCACTGCCTCAAGTGGACTGCTCACAGGCCAACCAAGCCTCAAACTGGCCGCAGCTCAGAGCAGCTTGATCTTGGTGCAGCCAAATCCTAGTGGACCTGACAGATCAACCGCAGCTGCACTGCCGCGTCCCACTCGTCTTCGGGAACGCCGTGCCGAATATCCACAATGGTGGCGGCCAGCCGCTCTTGCCCCAGCCGCACGCCCAAGCGGTCGCCGGGCTGAGGAAAGCAGCTGAACTCGCGCAGGGTCAGCTGCACGGTGATCAGGTCTGCCGACCGCTCCAGCAGCTCGCCTGCGTAGCAAATGCCCATGTGGGTCTGGAGCCGCGCCGGAAGAGAGGCAGTCCCTGTCATACCGGAAAGATAACAAAATTCTCACTGGGAGCGCGGTAAATCTTTTCCTTAGAGGGCCGCGCCTGCCCCGCTATCATGCAGGCATGACCCTGACTGCCACCAATCCCCACACCGGAGAAAAACTCCGGGACTACCCCGCGCTGAGCGCCGAGGAGACCCAGGCCGCCGTGGCGCGCGCCCATGAGACATTTGCCAGCTACCGCCGCACCACCTTTGCTGAGCGGGCCGGGTGGATGAACCGCGCCGCCGAACTGCTTGAAGAGCGGGCCGAAAGCCTCGCACAACTGGCGACCAACGAGATGGGCAAAACCCTGGGAGCTTCCCGCCAGGAGGTACTGAAATGCGCCAAAGTGTGCCGCTACTACGCCGAGCACGCCGCAGGATTTCTGGCCCCCCAGCCCGCCGAGACCGGCGCCGAGCGGGCCGAGGTGCGCTACTTGCCCCTGGGCGTGATCCTGGCGGTGATGCCCTGGAATTTCCCCTTCTGGCAGGTGTTTCGCTTTGCCGCTCCCACCCTGATGGCGGGCAACACCGCGCTGCTCAAGCACGCCAGCAACGTGCCCGGCTGCGCCCTGGCAATTGAGGAAATCTTCCGTGACGCGGGCTTGCCACAGGGCGCTTTTCAGACCCTGATGATCGGCAGCCGGGATGTCGAGGCGGTGCTGCGCGACGAACGGGTCAAAGCAGTCAGCCTGACCGGATCGGAGGGAGCGGGGCGGGCCGTGTCCAGCACAGCCGGCGATGTGCTCAAGCCCGCCCTGATGGAACTGGGTGGCTCGGACCCCTTTATCGTGATGCCCAGCGCCGATTTGGAAGAAGCCGTGCGGAGCGCGGTCACCTCGCGCACCATCAACAACGGTCAGAGCTGCATTGCGGCCAAGCGGTTCATCGTTCACCGCAGCGTGTATGCACCCTTCCGTGACCGCTTTGTGGCGGCAATGCGCGAGCTGCGGCTGGGCGACCCGATGGACCCCCAGACCGACCTCGGCCCGCTGGCGACCAGCCAGATTCGCAGCGAGCTGCACGCGCAGGTGCAGGACGCCCTGGACAAAGGCGCCGAGCTACTGCTGGGCGGCGAGGTGCCGCAGGGCAGCGGCTTCCACTACCCCGCCACCGTGCTGGGCAACCCGAGTCCCGACATGAACGTGTGGTTCGAGGAAACTTTCGGGCCGGTCGCCACGCTGTACGTGGTGGACGACATTGAGCAGGCGATCAGCCTGGCAAATGCCACCCGCTTTGGCCTGAGCAGCAGCGCCTGGACGCAGGACAGCGCCGAGCAGGAGCGCTTTATCGAGGGGCTGGAAGCCGGCGCCACCTTCCTGAACGCGATGTCGGTCTCGGACCCTCGCCTGCCGTTTGGCGGCGTCAAGGCCAGCGGGTTTGGCCGCGAACTGGGCCGCGAAGGGATTCTGGAATTTGTGAACACCAAAGCGGTGTCGGTCGGCGGCAGCCCGCACGCAGGCGCCAAGACCGAATAAGCGCCGGCTGATCCCGCAGGCCGCTTTTACCGGCGCGGCTGGTCTGCGGGCTTGGTCGGCACCCGCTGGGCGATGTACCACACGCCCACCACACCGATCAGCACCCAGGTCACCTGCCCGAACCACACCGGAATGCGCCCTACGCTCAGGCCCACCGCCAGGGTGATCGAGAGGTAGGTCAGCCGCTTGGCCTGGGCAGTCATACCGACCCCGGCGCGGAAATCGCGGACCATCTGCCCCACCACCGGCAGCCCCAGCAGCCAACGCTCGAAGCGGGGACTGGAGCGGGCGAACAGCCACGCGGCGGCCACCAGAAAGCCGGTGCCGGGCAGCAGCGGCAAAATGGCGCCGGCCACCCCCAGCGCCGTCAGGACCAGCCCGGCCCCAATGGCAAAAGGACGAACCGAGCGTGGAAACAGAAAGGGGTCGGCTTCGGCTGCGTGGGCCGTGTCCTGCGCGGGGAGGGGAGAAACCCCTGGTTGGGGATCGGGGGCACTCATATGGACGCAGCCTAGCGCGTGGGGCTGCTGACATGGCGTCAGAAGCTGCAAAGTGGCTCCTTTCCCGCTTTTGTTCACAGGCCCCTACACCCACCCGGGAAACCTCAGCCCCCTGAGGACACGGAAGTGAAATAGTTTCATTTGAAATGAACTCTGCTTCTCTGTCTGCCTCTGCTTCTCCCCTGCCAGCCAGCGCAAGCGGGCCCACCGGGCAGCACTATGCGCTGGTCCAGGCCGTGCTGCGGCTTTCACGGCGCTTTCAGGTGGCGCTGGGCGGCCCACTGGAAGCGCAATTGGGCCTGAACATCAAGGAGCTGCTGGTGCTGGCTGCCGTGGCCGACGGGCGGGACACGCCGGGCCGGGTGGCCGCGTGGCAGGGCCTGCCTGCGCCGACCGCCACCCGGCTGATCGCCCGCCTGGAAGGGCTGGGCCTGCTGGAACGCCAG
>JAUNHF010000051.1:2873-4194 GCA_030524065.1 Deinococcus sp. | reverse complement strand
CCGCTGCCGGCTGACCGCCACCCCGGCGGGGCTGGACCTGTGCCGCCGCGCACGCCTGCACGCCGAGCAAACCGTGCAGCAGGAATTTGGGCAGGTGGAGCACGCCGCCGCGCAGGCCCTCAGCGGGCTGCTGGCGCTGGAGGCGGAACTGAAGCGCGCCGCCGGAGCTCCCGCGTGAGCGCCCCACCCACTCCTCCTGCCAGCGCAGCACCAATACTTTCGCAGCGTGAAAAGCTGCTTGCTTTCGCAGGCATCCTGACGGTGCTGTTTCTGGCGTCTATCAACATGACCGTGGTGGGCAGCGCCATGCCGCGCATCATTGCAGAACTGGGCGGCTTTGAGCTGTACGCCTGGGCCTTTACGGCGTATTCGCTGGTCAGCACCATCGTGATTCCAGTGGCGGGAACGCTGAGCGACCGGCTGGGGCGGCGCCCGGTGCTGCTGTTCGGCATTGCCGTGTTTGCACTGGGCAGCGCGGCCCTGGCCTTCGTGCAGGACATGACCGGACTGATCGCCCTGCGGGCCGTGCAGGCCATCGGGGGCGGGGCGCTGATGGCGATGGCCTTTACCGCCATTGCCGACATCTTCACGCCGCTGGAGCGGGGACGGTATCAGGGCTATGCCGGCGCCGTGTGGGGTGTCAGCTCGGTGGTAGGGCCACTGGTGGGCGGCTTTCTTACCGACCATGTGGGCTGGCGCTGGGTCTTTTCGGTGAACCTGCCGTTCGCGCTGCTGGCCGGGTATTTCATCTGGCGCTATTTTCGGCTGCCGCCCAGCAACCCCGGCGCCGCGCCGGGCCTGGACGTGATCGGTATCGCGCTGCTGAGCACCTCGGTCACGGCCCTGACGCTGGCGATGTCGTGGGGCGGGGTCACTTATCCGTGGGGCAGCGCGGCCATTGTGGGCCTGCTGGCGCTGAGTGCACTGAGCGGCGCGGCCTACGCCCGGCACTCGCTAAAAGCAGCGCAGCCCACCGTGGACCTGCGGCTGCTCAAGATTCCCACCGTGTCGCTGGGCGCCCTGGCCGGATTCCTGACCAGTGCGGGGATGTTCGCGGCGATCATGTACCTGCCGCTGTACATGCAGGGGGTGCGCGGCACCAGCGCCACGCTCAGCGGCCTGGCCCTGGCCCCGCTGATGGGCGGCATGGTGGTGTCCAGCACGCTGAGCGGGCGCTGGGTCAGCCGCTATGGGCGCTACAAACCCGTGATTGCTCTGGGCGCTCTGCTGGCCGCCGCCGCTTCACTGCTGAGCGCTGGCCTGGACCTGAACACCCCGGTGTGGTGGGCCGTGGCCCTGATGGTGCTGCTGGGCCTGGGCC
>JAUNHF010000051.1:0-2863 GCA_030524065.1 Deinococcus sp. | reverse complement strand
GCAGCTGACCCTGGCGGTGCAGGTGGCCGCCCCCGAAGGCAAGGTGGGCAGCGCCACTGGATCGCTGCAATTTTACCGCCAGATCGGCGGCACGCTGGCGGTCAGCTTGTACGGAGCGCTGGTGGCCGCCTTTGTGGGCCGCCACCTGGCCGGGCAACTGCCGCCCGAAGTGGCCGCCCTGCCCGCCGCCGTGCGGGCTGAAGTCGCCAACCCCAACCTGCTGAGCAACCCCGCCGCCATCACCGCACTGGGCCAGGATTTGGCCGCCAGCGGGCAGGCCGCGCTGCTGGAGCCGGTGCTGAACGCTGCACGCGGGGTGATGGCCGGGGCACTTTCACAGGTGTTTTGGTGGGCCGGGCTACTGCTGGGGGGGGCTTTTCTGGTCAGCCTGCTGCTGCCGGAGCTGTCGCTGACAGGGCGCCCTGGGCCGCAGCAGGACGCCGCCGCACCAGAAGGAGCACCAGAGAAAGCGGGCCAGACCGGTGCCGCTGTTGGTCCAGCCGACGACGACTGAGCTGGAGCGGCCGCCAAACAGTCTGGGCCGAACCCTGACAAAGCAAGCAGGAGGCCCCATTTACCGGGCCTCCTGTTTTTCCTGTGGGCTGCCGAATCCAGCTCAGGTGCCCTGCGAAGCGCGCCAGACGGTGTCGCTGCCGCCATAGCCACTCACATTTTCCGGCGCGGCGGCGCCCTGGGCTTCCAGCTCTTCCAGGGCAGCCTGCACGGTCCCACTGTCCAGGCCCAGCAGAGCGGTCAGCTCGTCGGCGGAGTGGGCCTTTTGGCCCTCACGGATCAGGAATTCAAGCACTTGCTGAGCGGCAGAAGAAGTCATGGCGTCAGTCTAGGGCGGCGGCGGGATTAGCAGCGCTGCGGTGCATGAGCGCGGGCTTGACCCACACTGAGGAAGGGGCTCATAGACGGCGGCCCCGCAGTGGCGAGGTGAAGAGATGACCCACAAAAACTGAAGGCAAGCCGACCTCCGCCCAGGCGCGCTTGTCCCTCGGCGGGGCACGCACTAGAGACGGGCGCGGCAGATGAGCTAGAACATGGAGGTTCGCTTAAGGCCGAGTGCGTTCGCTCCCGGCTTTTTTTCGGTCTTTACCCGCTTTATGACAGACCGGCAGGCTGCGGGCTTTTCGGGGCTCTTCTCACCGCAGCCACCTGCGCCAATCCCCTGCCAGTGGAGGCCTGGCCTTTTCCCCTCCAAGGAGACCCATGACCAACATTCCCTTTACTCAGCGCTCCTGGCTGGACCGCTACTTTGGCCTGACCGAGCACGGCACCACCGTGCAGCGCGAACTGCGTGCCGGCCTGACCACCTTCCTCACGATGAGTTACATCCTCTTCGTGAATCCGCAGATTCTGTCAGCGGCGATTGACGTGCCCAACGCCTTTGTGCAGCTGCTGATGGTCACGGCCATTTCGGCAGCGTTCGGCTCGGCGGTGATGGGACTGGTGGCCCGCTACCCCTTCGCGCAGGCTCCCGGCATGGGCCTCAACGCCTTTTTTACCTACACCGTGGTGCTGGGTATGGGCCTGCCCTGGCAAACGGCCCTGGGCGCCGTATTTATTTCGGGTGTGCTGTTCGTGCTGCTCAGCATGCTGGGCGCCCGCCAGGCAATCGTGCAGGCCATTCCGATGTCACTGAAACTGGCGATCACGGGGGGCATCGGGGCCTTTTTGGCCTTTATCGGCCTGAAAAATGCCGGCATCGTGGTGGCGAATGAAGCCACGCTGGTGGGCCTGGGCCAGCTGACGGCCGCGCCGGTGTGGCTGGCGCTGTTTGGCCTGGTGGTGTCGGGCGCCCTGATGGCCCGCCGCGTGACGGCCGCCGTGCTGTGGGGCATTCTGGCGACCACTCTCCTGGCGATGATCACCGGGGCGCAGGTCTACGCGGGCGGCGCCGAGGGGGCACTTCAGTCATTTCCAGGCTTTAGTGGCAGCGTGGCCGGCATCATCGGTGCGCCGGTCTGGCCGGGCGACCTGGTGGGCCAACTGGACCTCGCCGGAGCGCTTAGCCTGGGCGCCCTGAGCGTGATTTTTACCTTTTTCTTCGTGGATTTCTTCGATGCCACCGGCACCCTGACCGGGCTGGCGCAGCGCTCGGGCTACCTGCGGGACGGCGAGGAGATGCCGCGTGCCCGCCGCCTGTTTGCCAGCGACGGCCTGGCCGCCATGTTCGGCGCCTTTATGGGCACCTCGACCACCACTGCCTACGTGGAAAGCGCCAGCGGCATTGAAGAAGGCGGGCGCACCGGCCTGACCGCCGTGACGGTGGCCGCGCTGTTTTTGCTCGCCACTTTCCTGTGGCCGCTGGCCGCCGCCATTCCGGGCGCCGCCACTGCGCCGGCCCTGATTCTGGTGGGCGCCATGATGCTCGAAGGTCTCAAGCACATCGACTGGGACGACATTACCGAGGCACTGCCGGCCTTCTTGACGCTGCTGTTCATGCCGCTGACCTTTTCCATCGCCAACGGGGTCAGCTTCGGCGTGATCAGTTACTGCGGCCTGAAACTGCTCAGCGGGCGGGGCCGCGAGGTCAGCCCGATTCTGTATTTCATCGCCGCGCTGCTTGCCCTGCGCTACGTGTTCCTGGGCGAATAGACACTTGAAGAGAAAGGCTGCCGCAGGTGATGACCATCTGCGGCAGCCTATTATCAACCGCGAGCAGCTTCGTCTCAGAGTGCATACCAATATTCTTACAGTTTATTCGGTTAGTTACCGGGGCACATGGATACCCAGAGTGCCGCGAGTAAGGCCGCAAGCTCCCTGAAGAGTGCGATGTCTTCGGTCGGGCTGCTCAGAAGTGTCTTCGCATGTCTCTTCTCTCAGATAGTTTAGATGGATGAACAAGACGCTGGCT
>JAUNHF010000050.1 GCA_030524065.1 Deinococcus sp. | reverse complement strand
TTTCCACGATTTTGTCGAAGGCTTCCCAGGTGCGGGCCGCCTTGCCGCGTCCGCCATACACGACGAGGTTTTCGGGGTGCTCGGCCACCTCGGGGTCGAGGTTGTTCATCAGCATCCGCTTGGCGGCTTCCTGAATCCAGCCTTTGGCGGTTTTCTGGGGGCCACGGGGGGCATGGACGGTGCGGGGTTCAGTGGTCATGGGTTCCTCCTGAGAAATAAGTTTTGGTGTGTCCCCATGCTGCGGCTGGGCGCGGGGCACGGCAACACGACTTTCCGCAATAGGCGGAAATTCCCTTACACTGCTTTTATGTCCCGCACCCTTGCCACTGTGTCGCAGGCGGTCCGCATCCTGGAAGCGTTCGACGCCGACCGGACCGAGTGGCGCCTGAGTGAGCTGGCTGCGTTTGTGAACCTGCCCACCTCTACCCTGCACGAACAGTTGGAAACCCTGGCGGCCACCGGGCTCCTGCACAAGCTGGGGCGGGGGCACTATGGCCTGGGCTGGCGGCTGCTCAAGCTGTCCAGTGCGCTGTATTCCTCGCTGCCCTGGTATGGCCCGGCCCACGACGCGATGAACGCCCTGGCGCGGGGCACCCGGCGGCTTGCCTTTTTGGCGGTGCTGGACCGGGCGGCGGGGTCCCAGGCCTCCGGGCCGCAGGTGCTGTGTATCGCCCGCAGTGTGCAGGGCCGCGAAGGCGAAGCGGTAGAGGGCGAAACCCGCTTTGAGCTGCCTGCCCGCGACACTGCGAGTGGCCGGCTGCTGTTTGCCCTGCATGGGCTGCCGCTGCCGCTCCCCGGCTGGGAGGCGCAGGCGGCCGGGATTCGCGCTGCCGGCCTGGCTGTCACCTGCGGTGAATGGTCGCCGGGCACCGCCAGCCTGGCCGCGCCGCTGCGTGGTGAGCGGGGGCAAGTGCTCTGCGCGCTGGGCGTCAGCTTGCCCATTCATCCTCTCCCTGGCCGCCAGCTGCACGAACGCGAGATGCTGGAGCGGCGGCTGCGGACAGCGGCCGCCGAGGTGAGCTGGACCCTGGGCGACCGCAGCCGCCCGGCCTGAGCGGCCTCCCCTGTATCGTCATAACGCTGTGCCGCCACAGGACCGGGAATGTGAAGGCCGCTTTAGCCGCGCAGCACACGCCGCAGCCCGCACGGGGCGCACAGTAAGCCCATGAGTGAACAGAATAAACAAAAGGCCAGCGACGGCTTTGGCCCCCTGATTGAGCGCCGTTACTGGACCGAGTTTCAGCACTCCAAGAAATCGGCGCAGGAAATCATGTCCTACATCCAGCGCAACATTGAAGAATTCAGCCCCAAGACGCTGGCGAATTTCGAAAAGGAAGAGGGCTCGGAGTACGTGCTGCGCCCCGGCGACGAGTTCCACATCACCATCCTGGGACCCTGGAACGGCGACGTGCGCGTGCTGGAAGTGGGCGAGACGCAGTTCCGCCTGGAAACGCTCGAAGGCCACCCCGAAGCGGGGGAGATCACCTTTTCCATTGGACCGGTCGAGCATTTTCCAGACGCCCTGCACTTTGAGATTCGCTCGCTGGCCCGCTCCCGCGACGGTCTGGTGGCCGTCACTTACGACAAGCTGGGTGTGGGCAAAAAAGCGCAGGAGATCACCTGGGTCGAGTTCTGTGAGCGCGTGTGCCAGTTTTCGGGCGGCGAGCCCATCGGGGACGTGCAGGTCCGCACCCGCTACGAGGAAGACCTGGACCGCCAGACCGAGGCCGAAGCCGAATGAGCCGTCCCGGTGAAGGCCGGCGTCCGGGCGGCTGGCCGCCACTGGGCAGTCTGGTGGGAGGCCGCCGCGCACTCAGCCCCGAGGAACAGCGCCAGCATCTATACGAGCGGCAGAAATACCGCCTGGAAGCGTACACGGGCGCCCGGCCCAACTTTGACCCCAGCCGCCTGAGCGAGTACACCGCAGAGACTGGCTGGCATGTGGACGATTATGAGCAGGACCTGATGCCCGAAAGCCCCGGTGCGCCCTGGCCTGACGGGTCCTTCCGGGCCGCCCAGCAGGTGCTGCGCAAGTACACCTTCCCCCCGCCCGAACTGATCACTGGCATTTTTGTCCCGGACACTCCGCTGGAAAAGCGCATCATGGTGCTGCGGGGCCGCTTTTTGCTGTTCACTTTCTGGTTTGGTGTCAAGGTCAGCGGCGTGGTGGATGAGGTCCGTGAGCTTCCGGGCGGCGGGCAGGAAGCGGTCTGGGGCTACTCCTACCAGACGCTGGAAGGCCACTACGAGATGGGCCAGATTGATTTCACTGTCCACAAGGCGCTGGACACGGGCCGCGTCACCTTCCGCATCCACGCGGTTTCGCGCACCGGGCAGATTCCCAATCTGATCTACCGCATCGGGTTTCGCGTGTTCGGGCGCTATTTGCAGCGGCGCTTTGCCTACAGCTCCATGCGCCGGCTCAAGGAGCAGGTGGGCGAGATGCTGCGTGAGGGCCACTTGACCCCGCCGCCCAGCGAAACGCCGGTGCAGGCCGCGCAGCCGGGCGACCTGCCGCAGAATGTGAAGGAAAATCTGGACGAGCAGACCGGCTCGCACCTGTCGGACGTTGACCAGTCCGGCCAGGGCGACCGCGCCGCGAAGGGCTGAAGCCCAGCTGGTGCAGCCAGAAACGGGGCAGGGGCGCCTCCGCAAGTGGGAAGTGTCCCTGTCTGATGGTCAGCCCTGGAACAGCCTTCCGGCATTCAGCCCTGCGCCAGCACCTGCCGCGCCGCCGTGCGCCCAGCGTTCACGCAGTCGGGCAGGCCCACGCCGGTAAAGCTGGCTCCGGCCACCTGCACCTGCGCTGGCAGCGCCGCCCGGATAGCGGCGAGGTGATCGAGATGCCCCACCACATAGGCGGGGTTCTTGCCGCGCCAGTCGCCAAAAGCGTGGAAGAGCGGTTCCCCGGTCACGCCAAACAGCTGCTGCACGTAGCCTTCGGCCAGTCGGCGGGCTTCGCCCGGTTCAGTGTTTTTGAAAAAGACGCGCAGCAGCACATGGCCTGCGGGAGCGCGGCCATGCATCTTGCCCGAATGCACCGTGATGGCGGTCATGGGAATGCCCTCGGACCAGTCCACTTGCAGGCCGTGCATGTTCATGTCGGCGGCGAACTGCTCCTCGCGGTAGGCCAGAATCACGGCCACGCTGGAGTTGGTCTTCAGCTCACCGATCAGCGTGGCCGCCTGCGGAAAGTCGCCGGCCAGCATCGGGGCGCTGAACCACGCTGGGGCCGTGACGATCACGCCGCGTCCATACAGGCGCTCGCCGCTTGCCAGCGTGACCCCGTCGGCGTGGACTTGCCGCACGGGGCTGTTCAGCCGCACGTCGCCGGTCAGCGCCCGGCCCACGGCGCGGGGCAGTTCGCTCATCCCGCCCCGGAACGACCCAAAGACGGGCGCAGTGCGCGGCGGCAGCGCCCGGTGCCCGGCGATCAGGCTGCCGTAGCGCTGCTCCATCGCCAGGAACTGCGGAAACGCCATCTGCATGCTCAGCTCATAGGGGTCGGCCACGTAGATGCCGGCGGCCATCGGCACGATAAAGTTCATGGCCTCCTCGCCAAAACGCCGCTGGATAAATGACGCCAGCGACTCGTCCTCATCGGCATTCCTGCGCGGGGGCACGCTGACTTCGGCCAGCATCCGCTCGGTGCCTTCTGGGCTCAGCACTCGGCTGCGGCGAAAGGCTTCCTCGTCCAGCGGCACGAACATCCGCAGGTGTTCCGGGAAAGGCAGCAGCTCGCCGCCCTTAAGGAAATACAGCCGCCGGGTGTCCTCGCGGGGGTGAATCAGTTCCGGCTCCAGGCCCACCTCGCGGGCCAGTTCTAGCGCCCAGGGCTTGCCCAGCACGAAGGCGTCGGCGGCTTTTTCGACCAGGAAGTCGTCCCACAGCTCGGTCTGCACTTTGCCGCCCAGGTAGTCGCCCGCTTCCAGCAGCACGTAAGGCACGCCGCGTTGCTGCAATTCCCAGGCGGCACTTAGCCCGGTCAGGCCGCCGCCCACCACAATCACGGGCGGCCCGGCAGCCTCTGGAGCGGCGGCAGGGTTCCCGGTGCCCGTATTCGGCTCTGCACTGGTCAGATGTACCCTGGGCGCGGTGCCCAGCGGCCCGGCTGCCTGGGATTTGGTGTGGGGTTCAGCGTTGGAAGAAGTTGGGTGGTTCATGGTTGTCCTCTCGGGGCAGCGCGGGGGCAGAGCAGCCAAGCGCCAGAGTAGGCAAAAGGGTCTAAGGGGTGGCGGCCCTTGCTCGCTCCCCGCATCCCCTTACACCCTGACCTCGCGGCTCTGTGTTTCCCAGACCGCCTTACAGCTCCTGGGCTTTGGTGTGAATCACGCTCGCCAGCGTGCCGATAAACAGTGGGTCGGTGTTGAGCGCGGGTGGGCGCACCAACTTCATGCCGATTTCGCGGGCCACCTTCTGCGCTTCAATGTCAATATCGAACAGGATTTCCACGTGGTCCGACACAAAGCCGATGGCGATGCTGACCACCTTATCCACGCCGCGTTCTTCTTTGAGCTGCGGCAGCCAGTCTTCCAGCTGCGGCCCCAGCCAGGGCTCGGGGCTGCGGCCTTCGGATTGGTAGCTCCAGCTCCACTGGTCGTCGCGCAGGCCGGCCTGCTGAGCGATCAGGCGGGCCGATTCCAGCAGCTGGTCGGCGTAGGGGTCGCCCTCGCGGATCACCCGCACCGGCAGGCTGTGGGCGCTCAGCACGGTATGCACGCTGTCCCGGTCGGCTTCGGGAAACTCAGAGATGCCCATCCGCACCCGGTCCGCCATCGCCGTGATGTAACCGGGTTCGGTGTGGTACTCGTTCACAAATACAAAGTCAATCTGGCCGTGATACATCTCCAACGCGGCCTTGATTTTCTTCTGATACTTTTCCACGCTCAGTTTGGAGTAGTGCGGAGCCAGCACAATCGCCACGGCCCGCTGAATGCCGTCGTCCAACATGTCGCGCACAGCGTCCTCAATCCACGGCGACCAGTGCCGCATGCCCGCGTAGGCGCGGTAATCGCCGCCGGTGGTTTGCAGCTGGGTCATGGTGGCCTCAATCTGGGCGCGGGTGAACTCGGGCAGTGGGCTTTTGCTGCCAATCGCCTCGTAGTTGCCGCTGATTTCTTCCAGCACCTCGGCGTAGGTGGGCCGCCCGGAGCGGATGTCGGCCAGGTAGCCGGGCATTTCGTCCAGCGATTCGGGGCCGCCGTAAGCCATAAACAGGATGCCGATGGTCCCTTCGGTCACGGGCCCATGCTCCCCGATGCGGGTGCTGGGCAAGCTGGGCGCGTAGGAATCGTTGACGATACGGACGGGCGGGTAAGGGTTGACCGCCTTTTCGGTGGCGGGGATGTCAGTGGTCATAGAAACTCCTTGAGGAGAAAGGTGAAAAGGGGGAGAGGCTCAGCGGGCAGTGCGCTCGTGCACGTACTCGGCCACGCGGCGCACGTTGTCCATCGGCGTGGTCGGCAGAATGCCGTGCCCGATGTTGAAAATATGTCCGGGGCGGCCTGCTGCCTCGTCCAGCACGCGGTCCACTTGGTGCCGCAGCTCGCGCCAGGGGGCGGCCAGCAGCAGCGGATCAAGGTTGCCCTGAATGGCCTGGCCTTTATTCAGCTGGGCCCAGGCGGTATCCAGCGGGGTGCGCCAGTCCACGCCGACCACGTCGGTCTCGTAGCGGGCGATGTCGCCCAGCAGGTGCCCGGTGTCGGTGCCGAAATAGATGACCGGCACGCCGTAAGGCTTCACCGCTTCAATCAGGCGCTGCGTGGCGGGCCACACAAAGGTCTGGTAGTCGTAGCGCGAGAGCGCCCCGGCCCAGGAGTCGAAAATCTGTACGGCGGCGGCCCCGGCCTTGATCTGCTCGCCCAGGTAGTCGGCCTGCACGGTCGCCAGCTTGTCCATCAGGCGGAACCAAGCGGCAGGCTCGGCGTACATCATCTGCTTGGTGTATTCGTAGTTGCGCGAACCGCCGCCCTCAATGGCGTAGCTGGCGAGCGTAAAGGGCGCTCCCACAAAACCGATCAGCGGAATGCCCCGGCTGTCCAGCTCGGGCTTGAGCATCCGGATGGCTTCGGCGGTGTAGGGCATCACCTCGCGGGCAGCGGGCACGCCCAGCAGGTCCACAGCGCGGGTGCTGCGTAGCGGGTTGCTGATGCGGGGGCCAGCGCCCTTCACAAAATCCAGGTCCAGGCCCATCACGGGCAGCGGGGTCAGGATGTCGTTGAATAGAATCGCGGCGTCCACATCAAAGGCGCGGATGGGTTGCAGGGTAATTTCGGCGGCCAGTTCGGGCGTGCGGATGCACTCCAGCATGGAGCGGTCAGCGCGGATGGCGCGGTATTCGGGCATGTAGCGCCCGGCCTGGCGCATGAACCACAGTGGCGTGTGCGCGGCTTTTTCGCCGCGTGCGGCCTTGAGAAAAGTCGAGTCGGCCAGCGCCGGGTTCGGCTCTGCGCGCATGGAGGGGCGCATGGGGCGCTTGGGCGGCTCCTGCAGGGCCTGGTCGGCGGAGCTTTGCCCGGTGGCCCGGTTGCCCTGCGGCTCCGGCGAATGGGTGGGGGTGTGGGCGGCGTCTGCCCGGTCGGTATCTTGCTGAGAACGAGTCACAATAAGCCCACCATACCCGCCGCCTGCCCGGTCTGCCAGGGGACAAATTAACCGAGCCTGCTCTGTTACTGACCGAACGGTCAGTCCGAAGGCTGATCCGGGGACGGCTCCGGGTGGTGCGCTGGGTGGATGGGCGCGGCGGCCCGCTGCCGCTTGACCCACCAGCGGCCCAGCAGGGCCACAGCCACCAACGCGCCGATGACGATCAGCGCCTGTGCGCCCACCTGTTCCAGATAGGGCAGGATTTGCATCCCAAAGCGCCACAGCAGCCACTGCCACAGCCCGATATGAATCAGCGCACCGATCAGGCTGTATGCGACGTAAGGCCCCAGCGGGTACTGCATGGCGCCCGCCCCCAGCGTGACCGGAGTGCGCAGCGCCCCGATGGTGCGGCTGGCGACCACGGCCAGCGCCCCGTAGCGCCGCAGCAGGTCACGGGCCTGTTCGCTCTCCAGCTGACTTTGCCAGCGCGCCGGAATAAAGCGTCCCCCCCAGCGGCCCAGCGCGTAACCGCTGACGCTGCCCAGCCAGTTGCCCAGTGTGCCCCAGAAGATGGCCGCTTCCAGCGTGGTTTTGCCGGCGTCAATCAGGCCCACCTGGGCCATCATCGGCAGCACGCCGGGAATGCCCGGAATGCCCATTCCTTCAAGGAACAGCAGCCCAAAGGTGCTGATATGCAGCGCCGTGGGGTCCAGTCCTGCAAGCCAGGCACGGAGGTCGATCATCAAGCGCCGAGTTTACCGCCCATCCTTGACACCGAACATGAACGGCCGGGCGGCGGCATTTAGAAAGCGGGCGTAGGCGGGCGAAGCGGCGGACGTTGGCGACACTGTTTGGTTGCACCTGTTTGGTTACACTGGCCCCAGTGACCTCCGAATTCTCTGCTGCACATGACTTTCCGCACCTTACCGCCTTCGGGTACGGGGAAGCGCAGGCGCGGGCGCTGGCCGCTGCTCGCCTCAGCTTTCCCGGTGCGCTGCCGGCCCGCGTGAGCCGGGTGGAGCGCAACGGCTACCGCCTCCAGACCGAAAGCGGCGAGCAAGAAGCGCTCTGGCCCGGCGGGCGCCGCCACAAGCTGCTGGATGTGCCGGTGATCGGGGACTGGGTGGCCTATGCGCCGCCCGAGTCAGAAGAAGGCGTGGAGCAGGCGCTGCGGATAGAAGCGGTGCTGGAGCGCACCAACACCTTCATTCGCTCGGTGCAAAAGGGCCGGCGCACCCAGCCGCAGGTGCTGGCCGCCAACGTGGACACCGTGTTTGTGATGACCAGCCCCGAAGAATGGGACACGGAGCGCCTGGCCCGCTATGTGCAGGCGGTGCGGTTGTCGCAGGCGCAGCCGGTGATTCTCCTGAACAAGCTGGACCTGGCCCAGGGCGACTTTCTGGAGCGGGCGCAGGCGGCGGAGCTGGGCGCGCCGCTGCTGCCCATTTCCGCGCAGGGTGGGCAGGGGCTGGAGGCCCTAGCGCCTTATTTGCAGGCCGGCCAGACGGTGGCCCTGATCGGAGCCTCGGGCATGGGCAAATCCACCCTGACCAACCGGCTGCTGGGCCAGGAAAAAGCCGCCACCGGCGCCCTGAGTGACTTCTCAGGTGAGGGCCGGCACACCACCACCTGGCGGACCCTGTACCGTCTGCCGGCCGGCGGTGTCAGCGGCGGGGCGCTGCTCATTGACAATCCTGGACTGCGCGATATTGCCGTGTGGGACGAAGAAGGCGCGGCGTTCTGGGCCATTGAGGAACTGGCCGCCGAGTGCCGCTTCTCGCGCTGCACGCATGGCCGCGAACCCGGCTGCGCGGTGCGTGCGGCCGTGCAGCGCGGCGAGCTGGACGGGGATGTGGTGGACGCTTACCGGGAAGCCCAGGGCGCGGGGCACAGCGCGGGCAAAGGCACAGATCAGGGGGGGCCCAGTGGCCGCCCAGGCACCGCTGGCCGCTCCGCCGCCAGTGGCCGGGCCGAGCGGCGTGAGAAGCGTTCCCGCCGCTAAAGGCTGGTGTCAAATCCCTCTTTTGCTGTCCTAGACTTGCTTTTTGGGTGTGAGATTCCTGAAAGGAGCGCAGGCATAAGCTCGGTATCAGGGTAGAGCCACACTGGAATGTGCAGGGTGGAGCGGCCGGGGAAGACAGGGTCTTCCGCGCCGCTTTTTTCGCGCCGCATGTTGAGTGTTGCGCCGCTGGGGCACCCCTTTGCCCCCACCAAGCAGGCCGCCCCCATCAAGTGGTGAGGGCCAAAGAGTTCAGAAAGGAAGGTTGTTGGACGTGGCTATTTATGGTGATTTTGCCGATCATACTTTTCCCGATGTCGCCAAGGTATTGCGGCGCCACACTGGGACGCTTTTTTTGCAGTCCGCCCTCGCGGGGAGGAGCGTGGAGCTGCACCTTCCCAAGGAGACCTCCAGGCACTGTTCATGGACGGCTTCCCGGTGCGTGAGGCGCTGCGCGTGCAGGATGTGCTGCGCCAGCTGATGAACAGCGCTGCGGGCACCTACGAGTTCGAGGCGATGGCGCCCCAGGAGCTGACGGCGCACTTCTCGCTGCCGCTGGCCCAGGTTCTGCGCTCGTTGGTGCAGGACGCCCACATTGACGAGTCCCAGCTGCCGCACGAGTCCACCCGTTTTGTGACCGTGCCGGACGCCGAGGCCCATGTGCCCAGCCTGCCGGTCACGTTGCAGGGGGCCTGGCAGACCGTGGCGCCGCTGCTCAGCCGTGGCGGCAGCGCTGCCGAGCTGGCCCAGAGCGCCCTGATCAGCCTGGAAGAAGCCCGCCTGATGCTGTTTCGCCTGCGTGCCGCCGGCATGGTCACGCCTTACCGCGCTGCTGGCGCAGTGAGCAGCGCCGGTCAGCCGACACCGCAGTTCGAATCCCAGGTGATGACTGCCGAGCCTGAAAAGGCCGGTCCGGTGCGCCGCTTTCTCAATGCGCTGCGCCGCCTGACGAGAGGTGCCTGAATGGGCCCAATGAAACTGGTGATCTCCGGCCCCGTGGGTGCGGGCAAGACCACCTTCGTGCAGACGCTGTCCGAAACCGAAGTGGTCGCCACCGAGGCCGAGGCCAGCGAG
>JAUNHF010000049.1 GCA_030524065.1 Deinococcus sp. | reverse complement strand
GCTGGCGGCCCGTGGGCGCATGCAGGAGCGGCAGGGCACGCGCAACGCCGATCTGGTCGGCCAGAGCTTGCAGGCGGCGGCAGCCCTGGACGCTGGCCCAGAGGGTTTTATGCGGGCGGCGGCGCGGCAACTGAGCCTGACCGGGCGCGGCTACGACCGGGTGCTGCGGGTGGCCCGCACGGTGGCTGATCTGGCCGGGGCAGAGCGCATCGCCGAAGCCCACATTGCCGAGGCGCTGACCTTCCGCACCCGCGAGCTGACCTAGAGCCAGAGGTGGAGGCTTCCTTTTTACTGCCGCTGGGGGCCTTGCTTGGGCTTTGGCTGGCCGTGGGCATTCGTATTCCCACTGCGCCCACCCGCCTGAGCCGCGCTGCCGCCTACGCCCTGTCGTTCGCGTGCCTGACCGCGCCGCCCTCGCTGCTGTTTCTGAACTTTTTGATGTCTGGCGCCTGTGCCGCTGGTGCTCTGCTCATCGCCCCACTGCTGGCCCTGGCACTGTTTGCAGAACTGGCGGCCCGCTTGGTTACCCAGGCTGGAGGGCAGAATGAAGCGCCGCTGCTGCGTGTACTGGCTGTGCTGACGCTCGTGCTGGCCGCAGCTTATGTCCTGGAACCGTTCAGTGCGCCGCCTCCGGTTCGTTCTCTGTGTGCTGGGCAGGCTGTGACTGGTCGCATGGGTGCAGAGCTCGGTTTTCTGGCCGAAGCCGCCAAAGGTGTACTGCCGCCTTTCGCGCTTCTGGCTTACGCCGGCTGGCGGCAGCGCCGCGCGCACCAGCCCAGCCGCACTTCTGAACAGGCTGTCTGAACTGCACTGTGGAAAAGTTCGCGCCGGAGCTTGCTAAGCTGAGCGGCAACGATGACTCGCATAGGGCCGACCTTAGAAGAACTGGGCATCACGAGCGCGCCCGAAGCCACCCTCAGCCGGGAGGACGCCTTCTTCGTGCTGGTTGATGATCTGCTGATCTACCGTGACGCCCGGATTCTGCGCCGGGTCAGCCTGCGCGACCTGACACGCATTCACAGTGACGACAGCGGCACCCTGCGGGTCGAAACCCCGGCGGGCACCGCCCTGAGTGCCAGCTTGCTCGGCTTTGACCCGGACGAGGTGCAACCCTTTTTCCTGCGGGTGCGCGACGCGACCGCCTACGCCAAGGCCCAGGCCAAGCGGGCGCAGGAGCGCGAGCGTGGTGAGGCTCCGCCCTCTCCTTTTGCGCGGGTGCCACGGGCACAGCCGGGCGAGGCGCCAGGGTATGAGGGGACAGCCGGCGTTCCGCCGCAGCCTACCGAAGGGTTCCAGCCGACCGAGGAATTCGAGCCCTACGCCCCCTACGAGCAGCCCCGCACGCTGGCCAGTCGCCTGGGTTCAGCGGTGCGGGTCATCAAGCGCCCCAGTGAAGCGCCCCGGCCAGCCACCGAAAGGGGAGAGAGGCCGGCAGACACCGGGCAGTCCCGCCCAGACGCGGCTACCCGCCCGGTGACCCCAGCGCCCCAGCCGTCTCCGCCATCTCCGCCCAGCCCGGCCCCCAGGCCAGCGCCCAGATCCGGCCCGGCGCCCCAGCCGGCCAGTGTCAGCATGGAAGAAGCGCTGCGGGCCGCGCCGGCAGAGTCCCAGCCTGCGGCGCAGCCCACTCCGGCTCAGCCAGCTGGCCTGGGCCAACCCACCCGGCCTGCCCGGTCCCGTCCAACCGATCAAACACCGGCGGACAGACCCGCCAGCAGCGCAGCCAGCGCTTCGGCGCCCCAGCCCACCGCGCCCGCACCCCAGCTCCCTGTGCCCCCTGGCCGGGAATCCCGGCTGGACCCGGCGGGCCTACCCAACCTGCGTGTCTGGCCGCCCCGGCTGCGGCTGATGGCGGGCCTGCTGCTGCTGACCGCCCTGGTCCTGACCGGGTATTACCTGCTAAACGGCATGGTGGCGGCGGGCCTGTGGCTGCTGGTGGCCGGCGCAGCCGGCACGCTTTTCCTGCTGGCGATGGCCGATACCGTGCAGGTGCTGGCTGCCCGGCTGGATGTGCCGCCTCCGCGGGAACCCGAGCCAGGATCAGCGAACGCCGCCGGGGCCCCCCCAGCCCTGAAGTCGCCGGGCTGACACTGCCAGACTGACATTGCTGGATTGGCGTTTGCGCCCTGGCAGACGCTGATTTGCTCCCGCTGCCGGGGTTCTGGGCTGGCCGCCAAATGCTTTACACTGGCCCGCAATGGAACCTGTCAGCATCATCCTGATTCTGTTGGCCCTGGTGCTGGTCCTGTTCGCGACCGAGTGGGTTCCGGTAGATGTGACGGCCCTGCTGCTGCTGGCGGCGCTGATGCTGACCGGCCTGCTGAACCCCGACGAAGCCCTGGCCGGGTTCGGGGACCGCACCGTGCTGACCCTGGCTTCGCTGTTTGTGCTGGCGCAGATGCTGCTGCGTACCGGCGTGATCGGGTGGATGGTGCAGCTGCTGACCGGCTCTCCTGGCCGCCGGGGCAGCGCCCAGCCCGCTTCCGGGATCAGCCTGATTCGCCGGCTGCTCGGCGGAGTGACGGCGGTCAGTACCGTGACCAGCAATACCGCGACCACTGCCGTTTTCCTGCCGGTAATGCACGCCCTGGCGCGGCGCACCGGCGTGCCCGCCAGCCGGGTGATGATGCCGCTGGCCTTCGCGTCTATTTTGGGCGGCTCGGTCACCCTGATCGGCACCAGCACCAACCTCGTGGTTTCAGGGTTCCTGCCCGAGCTGGGCTTAAAGCCGCTGGGCTTTTTCGAGTTGGCCTGGGTGGGCGTGCCGGGGGCCATCGCTGGGCTGCTGTACCTCTTTTATGTGGCGCCGCGCCTGCTGCCCGAGCGCGACTCGGAAATGGAGCAGGAGGTGCGCGCTTACATCTCGGACCTCACCATCGCTGAGGGCAGTCCCCTGATCGGGCAGACGCTGGCGGGCGCCGCGCTGGGCCGCGACCACGGCCTGACAGTGGTGGCGGTGCGGCGTGCCGGGCGCACGGTCTATGCCCCGGACGCCGGATTCGGGCTGGAACTGGGCGACACCCTGGCAGTAGAAAGCGACTCCGAGGGCCTGCTGGCCGCCAAAGCGGGCCTGGGCCTGGTCAGCCGCTCGGAGGAGAAGCTCTCGCTTAGCGGCCTGGAATCCGAAGTGCGGCTGGTCGAGGCAGTGGTGATGCCCGGCAACGAGCTGATCGGGCGCACCCTGCGCGAGTCGCGTTTTCGCGAGCGCTACGGCCTGAGCGTGCTGGCCCTGCACCGCCGCGAAAAAACGGTCGAGCGCCTGGGCAGTCTGCGGGTGCGCGGCGGCGACGTGCTGCTGATTCAGGGCACCGAAACCCGCCTGCGCAGCCTGGGCGACACCTTCGCCGTGTTGGCGGACCTGACCGAGCAGCAGCGCGACGGCACCAAAGCGCCGCTGGCCGCCGCGCTGTTCCTGGGTGCCCTGGCGCTGTCGGGCTTTGGGGTGGTGCCGCTGGTTACGGCGCTGCTGGCCGCTGTGGCGCTGGCGCTGGCGCTGCGGCTGCTCAGCCCGGCCGAGGCTTACCGCTCTATTGAGTGGCCGGTGCTGATCTTGGTGGCGGCCATGCTGGCGTTTGGCGGAGCTTTCCAGTCCAGCGGCGCGGCCGAGTTGATCGCCGGGTGGCTGGCGGGCGTGCTGCAACCGCTGGGCGGACTGGGGGCGCTGGCGGGCGTGTACCTTTTTACCCTGCTGCTCACCCAGCCGATGAGCAACCAAGCAGCGGCCCTGGTGATGCTGCCCCTGGCGGTGGGCGTGGCCGGTGCGCTGGGCTACGACGCCCGGCCTTTTGCCGTGACCGTGGCGCTGGCGGCCAGCAACTCTTACCTCACGCCGCTAGAGCCCAGCTGCATGCTGGTGTATGGCCCAGGACATTACCGCTTTGTGGATTTTCTACGGGTGGGTGGGGGCCTTTCCCTGATCACCTTTGCGCTTACGCTCCTGATTGTGCCGCTGGTATGGCCGCTGAGCGCCGCAACCTGATGCACAACTGATCACAACTTCACATTTTTCACCATGCCTTCACGGGCATATTCATCTTTTCTTGATGGCCTGTGGCAGACTGTTCGACATATGCGAACCCAAACGCTGATGTTGACCCTGGCCCTGAGTGCAGCTGCTCCGGCCTTGGCCCAGACGGCTGCTCCTGCACCCGCTCCGGCGCCCGCCGCCGCGCAGCCCGCTGGCACCGTGTCGGAAGTGGTCGTAAACGGCACCACCGAGCTGCTCGCCAACTTCGTGCGGGCCACCCTGAGTGTGCAGCCCGGCACCCCGGTTGCCAGCGTGAACCTGGAGCAGGTGCGCCAGAGCGTGCTGAACTCGGGGTACTTCTCGGCGGCCACCCCCCGGATTGAGCAGCGTGCGGGCCGCAGCGTGTTGGTGCTGGACGTGGTGCCCAACGCCACCATCGGCAGCGTGGAAGCCACCGGCCTGACCTTCTTGTCGGCCGAAGCTTTCAAAAAGAGCATTGCTGACCTGCTGAACATCGCCCCCGGCGCCGCGCTGAACACCGCCCGGTTGGAACAGGCCAAAAAGGCGCTGCTGGACAACTACCGCTCGGAAGGCTATCCCTTCGTGCCTACCATCAACGTGCAGACGGTGCCCAGCAACGACGGCAAGGTGACGGTGCGCTTTTTGGTCGATGAAACCGCGCCCATCCGCGCCGTGCGCATTCAGGGTGTGACCCTGCTGGAGCGCAGCCGCGTTGAGAACAACTTCCGCCCGCTGCAGCAGGCCGGCAAGTTCACCCCCGAGGCGTATTACCGCGCTGTGTCGCAGGTGCAGGCCCTGTACGAGGAAGCCGGCTACCTGCACGCCGGCGTAGAAGTCGCCAAGACCACCCTGGAAGGTGGATTGCTGACCGTGCAAGTGGTGGAAGGCCGCGTGGCCGCGCTGGACACCAGCAACCTGGGTACTGTAGACCCCGCCGTGTTGGGGGCGCTGCGGACGCGCGCTGGGCAGCCGGTCCGCGCCGAGGACCTACAGGCCGACGTGCGCACCCTGTCCAACCGCACCGGCAAGCCGGTGGGCTTCGCCCTACAGGCCAACCCGCAGAACCTGAACCAAGTGGCGGTGTACTTCGGCAGCGCCAATGTGGTCACGGCTCCCATCCAGCGCATCGAGATTCGCGGCAACACCGTGATTCCTGAAGCCCAGCTGCGCGCCGCCCTGACCATCAAGGAAGGCGACGTGTTCAGCCCTCAGCTGGCGCAGGACAACTTTGTACGCCTGCGTGACCTGTACCGCGCCCAGGGCTACGAAATCAGCACCCGCGACGCCGTGCAGTTCGAAAACGGCGTGCTGGCCCTGAACATCCGCGAAGTGAAGCTGGCCGGCTACGAGCTGAACTGGCAGGGCGAGCGCCGCACCGAAGACCGCGTGATTCTGCGCGAACTGCCCAAGCCCGGCGAGCTGTTCAATGCTGCCGAACTGCGCGCCGGCCTGGCAAGCATCAGCCGCTTAGGGTACGTCCAACTGGTCAGCCAGGAAACCCGCGTGGACCCCCAGAATCCCGAGGCCATCACCTACGTGCTGACGGTGGCCGAGGCCGACACTGGCATTCCTCTGCAATTGTCGCTGGGCTATGACAGCCTGCAAGGCGGTTGGAACGGCGAAGTGGGCTACAGCAACCCCAATGTGTTCGGCCTGGGCCACAACGGTGCGGTCAGCCTGGGCGCCCAACAGAACGACGCCAGCCAGAACTGGTTTGGCTCGGCCAGCTACACCATTCCCTGGCTGGATCTGGACTTCCTGGACTTCCGCGAGAACCGCACCAGCCTGAGTGCAGCCATCAGCAGCAATGTGGGCGCCAACCAGACCATCTTTCAAACGCGCGATGATCCGAACGGCAGTGGCAAGGTCGAGCAGGACACTGGCCGTGACTTTACCGTGCGCAACAATACCTTCGGAGTGGACCTCAGCCGTCGCCTGACCGATCAGCTGTCGGCGGGTGTGGGCGTGGGCGTCACCCAGAAGACCTACTTCTTGGAAGGCAAAATCCGCGATAGCGACGTGCGGGCACCTTACCGCGTCAATGGCGACACCCAGTACTGGATTGACTGCAACAATGCCCCAGTGCAGGCCAAGACGGGCGACACGGCCCTGATCGACCAGCTGCGCCGCCCCTGCGCCCTGACCGACGCTCAGGCGGCTGCTCTGCTCCCCAAAAAGAGCCTGACCACCAGCCTGACCGGCCGCGTGAACTACGACAGCGCCAACTCGTTCGCTTTCCCCAGCGAGGGCTGGCGCGCCGACCTGAACGGTGCCTACAACTTCGGCACGGTGGGCGAGGACCGCGTAAACTGGTTCGAGGTGGAATCGGGCGCCCGCACCTACTTCAGCTTCGGTGACACTGTCCAGAAAGCCAGTGGCGAAGAAACCGCCCAGCAGGTGGTGGCCGTGCGTGCCAACGTGGGCAGCACTGTCGGCAACACCCCCGAAGGCACCGGCTTCCGCGTGGGCGGGGGCGGCAGCACCGCCTTCTCGCGGCAGGTGCGCGGCGTGGAGAACGGCTCGCTGTTCGGCGCCAATTACTTCACCACCTCTGCCGAGTACCGCCGCGACCTGAACATCAACCTCGGCCCGGCCCGTGGTGTGTACGGTGTGCTGTTCGCCGACGCGGGCGACGCCTGGGACGACAACGACCCCTTCAGCCTGAACTACGGCGTGGGCGCAGGGGTCCAGTTGGATCTGGGCCTGGGCGGCTTCCAACTGCCTCCTCTGCGCTTCGACTATGGCTACAACCCCCAGACCAGCAACGGCCAGTTCTACTTCCGCCTGGGGAACTTCTGGTAATCAAACCGTAGGGCGAGCAAAGTGAGTATTGACCCAAGGCCGCCCTTGGGTCTTTTTCGTGCTTGAGAACTTCTGGTCACCGTCTTCAGCGGGGGGAAGCGAGTAACGGCGGAGGGGCCGCCCCCGAGTCAGTTCTCTTTTCCCCCGCTGACTGACCTGTCTCCTACAGCTGAACTCCGGGCCCCTGCTTCCAAGTCTGGCTCGGAAGCGTGTTTCCTTTGCTGCGGCGCCGCAGCCTACAATGTCTCCTTATGGAAGGTTTGATGCTCTCCCGCGTACTGCGCGACCTGGCTGGGGGCCTGCCGGCGCGGGCGCTGGGCTGGGTGTTCCCCGACGAAACCACGGCGGCCCTGCTGCTTGAAGGCATGCCTGCAGGCACCGGCAATCTGGTGCTCAGCTACCGCCCGCCGCAGCCGGTGGTGTACTTTTCGCGCGAGCGGCTGCGCGGCGAGCCAAACAATCCCTTTCAGCAGATGATGGCCCACAAGGTCCGGGGCGACCTGCTGCGCGTCGAGCAGCTGAAGCTGGACCGCGTGTTTCAGCTGCACTTTGGCGGCGAAGAAGGTTTTGTCAGCGTGCCGCCCGCCCGGCTGCTGTTTGAAGTGACGGGCCGCAACGCCAACCTGCTGATTCTGGAGGAAGGAGAGGGTTTCAGCGGCCGCATTTTGCACGCCGCCCGTGAAATCACTCCTTCGCGCAACCGCTTCCGCACCACCCGCTCCGGCGGGCCGTACACGCCGCCGCCGCCGTACGAGAAGCTGGACCCGCGCCGCCTGAGCACCGCAGAGGCGCAGGCGCACGGTCTGGCCGAGCTGCCGCTTGCACGCTGGCGTGAGCGCCTGGACGGTCTGGGGCCGCTGCTGAGTGCCGAGCTGAGCCGCCGCGCCGGGTTCACAGCAGCGCCGGGGCCAGAGCGGCTCCCGCAGGCGCTGGCCGCTTTGGCGTCGCTGGTGGATGACCCCAGCGTGTCCGAAGGCGTGATGACCGACGGCGCCCGCGAAGCCGCCCGCACCGAAAAGGCCGCGCAGCTCCGCAAAGAGCTGGTGGGGCCGCTGGACAAGCGCCTGACCCTGCTGACCAATCAGCTCTCGGACGTGACCCGCGCCGAGGAGGGCATTGAGCTGGCCGCCCAGGAGCGCACCGAGGCCGACCTCCTGATGGCCTACAGTCACGGGGTGCCGGGCGGCGCGGCGCAGGTGTCGCTGCCCGACCTAACCGGCGAGGGCGAAGTGACCATTGAGCTGGACCCGCTGCTGAGCGCCGTGCAGAACGCCGAGAAGCGCTACGCCCGTGCCCGGCGCCGTGAAGAGGTGTACGAGCGCCTGGCCGAGCGTGAGCCGCGCCTGCGGGCTGAGTACGCTGAGGCTCAGGCCCGCGTGCAGTTGCTGGAGACGGCCAGCCTGCGCGAGCTGGAAGCCCTGGCCGCGCAGCTGGTCAGCGAGAAGCCCGAAAAAGTGCCGTATGGCCTGCGCTTTACCCTGCCCAGTGGCCTGACCGCGCTGGTGGGCCGCAACAACAAGGAGAACGCCACCCTGACCCACCGCATCGGGCGCAGCATGGACTACTGGTTTCACGCGCAGGGCTACGCGGGCAGCCATGTGCTGGTCCGCACCGGCAGCGCGGGGCGCGAGCTGTCGCCGCCCGACATTCTGTATGCCGCGCAGCTGGCGGCAGCCCACTCCAAAGCGCGGGGCAGCTCCAATGTGCCGGTGGACTACACCCGCATCAAGCACGTCTGGCGGCCCAAGGGTGCGGCGGCGGGCAAGGTGAACTACACCGGCCAGAAAACCGTGTTCGTAGACGGCGACCTGCCGGAAAGCTGAGGGCCAAGTCCCTCGAAGTTCATCCTTAGATGAACCGAGCAAAGCGAGTGCCGAAAAAAGTGCGTTGCACCAGGAATGGAGAGGTTCCGACAGTTTTCTGGAAACTCTAAATGTGAGGTGCGCGGTACTTAGCCGCGCTGTGCGCCGAGCCGCTGAATGCGGGCACGGACATGGCGCTGCAAGAGGGCTGGGTAGAGGTGGAGCGGCGCGGCCAAGGCCACCAGCCAGAAGGTAGCTTCAGGCTGGTGCAGGCACAGAAGAACTGCGCTGAGGGCCAGTGCAGTGAGCAGGGCCCAGACATGCCCCAGCTCAGACCGCCAGGTCTGCTCGGCCAGCTGTGGCAGCCCTCTACGCCCGCCGCCGTAGCCCCTGGCGCTGCGGACCAGGGTGTTCCAGCCGGTTCGTTCTAGCAGGCGGCCAAACGCCCCAACTCCCAGCCACCGGTGCAATGTGACCCGGTACAGTGCGCCTTGATGACCCGAAACCGTAAACCTGAGTGGCCCGGCAGCGTCAGGCAGGCGCCGGGGCAGCGCGAAGTCTGCCGCTGCCATCAGGGACCAGTGGACCAGCCACGCAAAGGCAGCGGCGGGCGCCGGTCCTGGGGGCAGAAGTTGGCTGCCCAGGGCGGCCAGGGCCATCACGGCGACACTCAAGGGCAGACTTTTCATCAGGGTGACGGGGGAGCATGGCGCAGGGCCTTGGACAGTTTCTCTTCCAGCTCCTCTCGCAGCCGCACCGACACGGGGGCTGCCAGCGCCCGCCGGAGCAGGTCGGGATTTGGTTTGCGGGCCCTGTGCAGAGTCATCAGCTCACGCAGCGTGGGGGCATCTGTCTGGGCGGTGGGCTGCCACTCGCCCACGTCGCCGGGCCGCAGGGTGCCGCCGCGCAGCACGCGGGCATAGATCCCCGGCAGGCCCAGGGCGTACATGTCCTTAACAAAGGGGCCAGGGTAATCGCCCGCCAGATAAGCCGCCGCCAGCGCACAGGGCAGGCGGGGAGCGGTGGCCTCCAGCAACACCTCGCCCAGCCCAAAGCGGTCGCCGGGGCGCACGTCGGCGCTGCTGAGGCCGCCCAACCGGACATTCTCCCCAA
>JAUNHF010000048.1 GCA_030524065.1 Deinococcus sp. | reverse complement strand
ATAAAGATGGACCCCGCCGACTGGCGATCAAAAAAATTTCCCCGCCAGCCTCTACGTCAGCGGGGAAATGCAGGCCACTTCTGGCAACTACATTTCCCGGTTCCTGAAAAATGGCGAAAGTAAGGTCCGGCCTGGGGTCATGCGGTTCAGGCTAGCGGTTGGTGCAGCCCACTGCAAGGACAGCGTGGGCCGGCGCCGGGGCACGGGGCGTCAGAGCCGGCCTTTGCTGCTCGCGCACCCCGCTTCGCCCCGGCCAGGGGAGCGCGGCCAGCACGACATACGGTAAGGTCATGGTGTGGTGACCCATAACGTCGAACTGCTGCTGCTGATTACCGGCCTGCTGCTGCTGGTCAGCCTGGTGGTGGGGCGGGTCGGGGGCCGGCTGGGAGTGCCGGGACTGCTGCTGTTTCTGGGCGTAGGAATGCTGTCTGGCAGCGACGGACTGGGCATCGAATTCAGCAATTACGCGCTGGCGCAGGGCCTGGGCACGCTGGCGCTGTGCTTCATTCTGTTTCAGGGGGGCCTGAGCACCGACTGGCGCGAGACGCGGCCGGTGGTGGCCCGTGGCCTGGTGCTTGCCACCCTGGGCGTGCTGGTGACCGCAGGCATCATGGCCGCGTTCGCCCACTACGTGCTCCACATGCCGTGGCTGACGGCCTGGCTGCTGGGAGCTATCGTCAGCTCGACCGACGCCAGCGCCGTGTTTTCGGTGCTCAAAGAGCGGCAGCTGGCCCTCAAGGGCGACATCGCGCCGCTGCTGGAATTTGAGTCCGGCGGCAACGACCCGATGGCGGTGTTCCTGACCGTGGGCATCCTGACGCTGATCGCGCAGCCGGAACTGGGCGTGGCCGGCATCGTGCCGCTGTTCGTCCGGCAGATGCTGATCGGTGCGGTGCTGGGCTTCGTGCTGGGGCGGCTGGGCCTGCGCACCCTGCGGCGGCTGCCGCTGCAATTTGAGGGCCTTTATCCGGTACTGACCATCGCGGTCGCCCTGATGATTTTTGGGGGCACGGCGGTGGTGGGCGGCAGCGGATTCCTGGCGGTGTACATCGCCGGGGTGATTATCGGCAACGCCACCTTTACGCACAAACGCAGCCTGATTTCCTTTCACGATGGCCTGTCGTGGCTGATGCAGGTCGTGATGTTCCTGACGCTGGGCCTGCTGGTCAACCCGCACGAACTGCTGCCCACTGCGGGCGCGGCGATGCTGGCGGCCCTGGCGCTGGTGTTTTTGGCGCGGCCGGTGGCGGTGTTCGCCTCGCTGCTGCCATTTGGGATGCCCCTGCGCGAGGTGAGCATGGTGGCCTGGGTGGGCCTGCGCGGCGCCGTGCCTATCGTGCTGGCGACCTTTCCGCTGCTGGCCGGGGTCCCGCACGCCCAGAGCCTGTTCAACGTGGTGTTTTTTATGGTGCTGACCAGCGTGTTGCTACAGGGCACCACCTTGCCGCAGGTGGCGCGGCTGCTGGGCGTGCGCCGGGCCTTTGTGACGCCGGCCAGCCATCCCATCACCTTTACCCCCACCGGGCGCGGCAAGAACGACATGGTCGAGGTCGAAGTGGGCAGCGGCAGCTCCGCCGACGGCGCCATGATCATGGACCTGCCACTGCCCGAAGAAGCGCTGATCATGTTGGTCCACCGCCAGGGTGAATACCTGGTGCCCAAAGGCCCCACCGAGCTGCGCGGCGGCGACAGCCTGCTGGTGCTGGCAAAGCCCAGCGAGCTGGACGAGTTGCGCCGCTGTCTACAGGCCCCGGCCTGACCTCCCCGGCCAGCAGCCTGCGTGGGACTGGCCTGAACACGGCCCTTCTGGGGGCTGCCCCACGGCAGACCGGGCCATGTCTACCGTGAGGGGACATCGCCGGCCGCGCCGGGCGGGGCAGGTGCTAGCGTGGAGCAATGACCACACCACTACAGCAGAAGGACCAGACCGTCTTTGATCTGATTCAGCAGGAAGCCGAGCGCCAGCGCCTGGGCCTGGAGCTGATCGCCTCCGAGAACTTCACCTCGGCCGCCGTGCGCGAAGCCGTGGGCAGCATCGCCACCAACAAGTACGCCGAGGGCTACCCCGGCAAGCGCTGGTACGGCGGCTGCGAAGTGATTGACCAGATCGAGCAGCTGGCGATTGACCGCGCCTGCGAACTGTTCGGAGCCGAGTGGGCCAACGTGCAGCCGCACTCAGGGTCCAGCGCCAACATCGCCGTGTACGCCGCGCTGCTGGAAGAAGGCGACACTGTTATGGGCATGGACCTCAGCCACGGCGGGCACCTCACGCACGGCAGCCCGGTAAACTTCAGCGGCAAGCGCTTCAAGATCGTGGGCTACAAGGTAGATGAGCAGACCGAACTTCTGGACATGGCCGGCGTGCGCGCCCTGGCCCTGGAGCACCGACCCAAGATGATCATCGCCGGGGCCAGCGCTTACAGCCGGCAGATTGACTTTGCGGCCTTCCGCGAAATTGCCGACGAAGTGGGCGCCTACCTGTTCGCCGACATCGCGCACATCGCCGGACTGGTGGCCGCCGGCCTGCACCCCAACCCGGTGCCGCACGCCCACATCGTGGCGACCACCACCCACAAGACCCTGCGCGGCCCCCGCTCGGGCCTGCTGCTGTCCAACGACCCGGAACTGGGCGCCAAGATTGACCGTGCCATCTTCCCCGGTCATCAGGGCGGGCCGCTGGAACACGTCATCGCCGGCAAAGCTGTGGCCTTTGGTGAAGCGCTCCAGCCCGCATTCAAGGACTACGCCGCGCAGATCATCAAAAACGCCCAGGCCCTGGCCGCCGCGATGGAAGAGCGCGGCTACCGCATCGTGACCGGCGGCACCGACAACCACATGTTCCTGGTGGACCTGCGCCCCCAGGGCCTCAACGGCACCAAGGCGACGCGGGCGCTGGACGCGAACTTTATTACCATCTCCAAGTCCACCCTGCCTTACGACACCGAGAAAATCCTGCACGGCGGCGGCATCCGTATCGGTACGCCCGCTGTCACCACACGCGGCATGACCGAAGCGCACATGCCCAAGGTGGCCGAGCTGATTGACCGGGCGCTCAAGGGCGAGGACGTGAAGGCCGAAGTCCACGAGTTCGCCGGCAGCTTCCCGATGCCCTAAGAGAGCGCCAATAAAATCAAAGGGTCTAAGGGAATCATCCCCCTAGACCCTTTTTCATTGCTCAGACTGTTGGACTTAGAGTTCCTCGAACTCAAAGCGGTCAAACTGACCGCCGCGCAGCACGCTCTGGGTCTGCTCGCCCAGGTAGGTTTTGCCGGTAATCGCTTCCAGCGCACCCCAGATGGCCCCCATCGTAAAGGTGCAGTTGCGGTCGGACCCCTGCTCTTCACCGGCAGAGCACACCGTATCGGTGGTGTCCACGATGATCTTGCCACCTTCTTCGCGCACGCTCTTGACCGAAGCCAGGCAGGTGCCTTCCTTACCGATGGCGCCGTCCAGCTTGGCGGCCAGCTCATCAATCGGTGCGTTGGTGCCGGCCACGCCCAGTTCACGGGCCAGGTTGCCGCCGCGCACTTTGCCGGCGCGGGTAAACACCACGCCAGCGCCGTCTTTGCCCAGGGTGTCTTCTACGCCGGTAATCACGGCCTTGAAGCACACCACACTGCTGAATTCGCCCAGTTCGTCTCGTTGGTAGGTCATCGTCATCTCCTTTTTCTTTAGAGGACCGTGGTGACACGGCCAGCGGCGTCGCGGGCTTCCATGTTGAGCAGACCGACGTTCATGCCGCTTGGGGCCACCACAGCCAGCACGCCCTTGCGGCCAGCAGCGTAGATGTACACCTTCCCGTCCAGGCCGGCCACGCTCATCTCGCTCAGGTCGCCGGTGCCCAGGGTGTCGTTGATGCGCTTGCCCAGACCCAGGGCGGTAGCGGCCATGGCGGCCACGCGGTTGCCGTCGGTGTTGTCGGTAAAGAGCTGCGCGATGGGCAGGCCGTCTACGGTGGCGATCATGGCGCCGCGCAGCTCGGGAATGGCGCTGCGCAGATCAGAGATGATGGCTTGCAATTGTTCCTGTTTACTTCCAGTCATGGTAGCTCCTTTTGGACCGGGCTTACGCCGCTCCGGCAGACACCAAGCAGGGCCGCTTTACCAGCCTGTGGGGGAAAGCCGGTGTCTGAACACCCAGCATCAAAACATGCCGCCGCTTACAAGCTCGTTACAGGTTTCGGGACACCAGATGGCCGAATAGGACGCAAGAAAACTGTCAGATGTCATCTGTCAGGGGCGTGCGGATCAGCGGCGACGGCGCTCTTCCAACTGGGCCTGCTGGCGCTCCAGCTGGCGCTCGTACACTTCGCGCCCCAGGTCCAGAAACAGGTACACATCCGGGTCCTCGTTGCGGTAGTAGGCCAGTGTGCCCGCCTTGCGGTAGGTCACGAAATGGTTGGTCCGCAGCACGGCGAGGTGCTGGCTGATGCTGGCCTGCTCGCCGCCGGTCAGTTCTTGCAGCTGGGTCACGGTCTTCTCGCCGTCACGCAGGACATCCAAAATAGCCAGGCGCAGCGGGTGGGCCAGGGCCTTGAAGAACTTGGCCTTGTACTGATGAATGGGTTGGTTCATGCTCACTCCCTCGGGGCACTGCGTTACATTTGCCCACGTAGGGGCGCCCTGTAGGGGCACAGTAGGAAAACGCAGCGCACTTCCGTTCGCGGGCAAGTATACTAGGATGTTCACCGCCCCCAGACATTTGCGCGGGGAGCAAGCGGCGCTCGCGGCAAGTCTTTGGTGTGCGGGCGCCCAGCAGAACCGCGGCAAGCCCCGCCCGTGGCCCCGCCAGGAGGAGTAAGAAAATGGCAGAGAAGAATATTGACCGCATGCTTGACATGACGGACAGCAAATACCGCCTGTCGGTGATTACCGCCAAGCGAGCGTTGCAGCTGAGTGCCGGCGCCCCCAGCGTGCTGCCGGCCGACCAGAAGGCCAAAATTCACAACGTGGTGACCCTGGCGATGCGCGAACTTGCCACCGGCCAGCTGACCACCGGCCCGGACCTGATTGACGAACAGCGCTTTTTTCAGGATTACCAGCGTCAGCGGCAGATTGAGCTGCAAAAGCAGCTGACCGCCGAGCGCGAACGCGAACGCGACTGAACCCCGCGCCCAACTAACACGCAGCACACAGGACCCGTGCCCCACCGGCCGGGTCCTGTGTTGTTGGTGGCTTGCCCTGGCAAGGGGCCGCAGAAGTGGGGCGGCCCTCCTGCCCTACCAGCCCTCAATCTGCCGGGCGGCCTCAAAAGCCGCCACGCCCGCCGCCACACTAAGGTTCAAGCTGCGCCCGCCTCCGGGCTGCGGCAGCTTGAGCGCAGGCAACGGCTCACGCAGCCAGGCCGGCAGGCCACGCGACTCAGGCCCCAGCAGCAGGTAGTCACCGCGCTGAAAGCCGGCCTGCGTGTGGTATTTGTGCGCGTGCGTAGAGAACGCCCACACCCGCGCCGAATCCGCCAAACTCGCCTGAAACGCGGTCCAGTTGTCGTGCTGGTGCAGCTCCACCCCTTCCAAGTAATCCATCACGGCCCGGCGAAACTCACGGTCGCTGAGGTGAAAGCCGTAGGGCCGAATCAGGTGCAGCGCGGCCCCTAGCACGGCGCAGGTGCGGGCCACATTGCCCACGTTGCCGGCCTTCTCCGGCTCGAACAGCACCACATGCAGCAGCGGCGCAGCGGCCAGGGCTTCAGTCATCGGCACGCACCAGCAGCGCGGTGGCCCGCGCCTGCACGTGGTCCGGGGCCAGCCCCTCGGAGGTTTTGAAGCTCAGGCCCACCTCGGACGGGTCCAGGCCGCACAGCTGCGCCACATTCGCGGCGATTTCGGCCCGCAGTGGCCCCAGCTTGGGCCGGTCCAGCGTGACCACCAGCGCCAGGTTACCCAGGGCGTAGCCGCGCTCCCGCACCACTTCCAGCGCCCGCTTGAGGATGTGGGCCGAGTCCAGGCCCCGCCAGGCCGCGTCGGTGTCGGGAAAATACTGGCCGATGTCGCCTGCCGCCACGCCGCTCAGCAGGGCGTCGGCCAGGGTGTGCAAAATCACGTCGCCGTCGCTGTGGGCCTCGGCGCCGCGCTCTGAGGGCACCGTCACGCCGCCCAGCACCAGCGGCCGCCCGGCGCCCAGGCGGTGGGCGTCTTCGCCGTAGCCGACGCGGAAAGGAAGGGAAGCAGTCATGCCGAGGATTCTAGACCGGGCGGATTTCGGATTGGGCGGGTGCTGGCCCCTGCCTCAGTCCACAATCGTCACGACCAGCCGTTTCATCCACCCAGCCTCAAGCCGGCAAAAAGCTCCCCGGTCACGGTCGCCGCCCACAAGCCAGCTTTCCTCGCCCCGGCGCTGGGCAGCGGGATTCTTCCGCGCCTGGGCAAAGCATGCGGCCAGCTGCGGAGCCGTGACGGTCCGGCCCAGGCCCAGCGAGGCGAAGCGGACGGCCAGCGGCTCGTTGCCGTTGCCGCGAAAGTCGAGCACAGCGTAAATGACGTCACCGATACTCTCAGGATGCGCCGGGTCGTCGTAGCGCCCAATCTCCACCTCTGCTCCGCCGCGCAGGCGGTAACGGTAGTCCTTGATCCAGTAGCCGCCCGATTCAGCGAGCGAGCGCCCGGAACCCACAAAGCGGCAGCCCTCGGCGCGGCAAAAGTCGCTGTAAAAAAAAGACGCCTGACTGGAAATCAGCGGGGTGCGGCTGGCTGCGAGCGCCGGAGAGAGCAAAGACAGGGCGGCCAGGGCGAGCGAGAAGAGAGACACACTGCTTGGACGGGTCATCGGCGGTACTCCTTGCTGGTAGGCGAGCGGCCAGGGGACGCGCTCCGGTATCCGCAGGACTCAGGGCGATGTGATCTGGGTCTTGGGGCCGGGCTTTAGGAACTGGGACTTGTGGACTGGGCCTGCCCAGAGCCTAGCGGTATTCCAGCCTCCGGTCACACTGCCTAAGCGTTCCGTCAGGCCAGGCGGCGGGGCAGCAGCGAGGCGCACGGGCACAGCGGCGGCAGCTGGCGGGTTTCTCACTCCCCCTTCCCTTAGAATGCTCGGCAGATGTGGGCCGAAGTACGCCACAATTTGATAGGGGCAACGGACAGGGAGGGGCGGGAGTGAACCGGGAAACCGGGCACCCCGCTTCGCCTGATCCTGTCTCCCGCCCACGCCCTTCGCGCCGCCGGGTGGCGAGTCTCTCTGTGGTCGCGCTGGCGCTGATCCTGGCCTTTTTGGCCGCCTACGCGCCGGCACTGCTGGGCCGCTGGATTCTGCTGCGCGTGACCGAGGATGTGCAGGCGGCGAGCGTCAGCGGTCCGCTGTGGCGACCCGTGCTGCACGGCACGCAGGTCAAGCTGCCGGGCATCACCGCGCGGGCCGAGGCGCTGGGTGTGGGGCTGGCCGGCTTTGACCTGGGCCGGCGGGTGATGTACGTGAACGTGAACCTGCGCGGCGCCGAGGTGGCGCTGGAACTGGCCGAGCTGTTCGGGCAGGGCGAAGACGCTATTACCACCGAAGAAGGCTGGAAAGTGCAGCTGCGGCAGCTGACCGTGTCCGATACCGCGCTGAAGGTCAGCGGCCAGGCGGCCAATGTCCCGGACGGCACGTTTCGGGTGACTCAGGCGCGGGACGGCGGCCTGATGGCTCAGGGCAACACGGCCGGTGGGGCCATCAGCGCCCACCTGGGCTTCCGCCAAGGCGCAGAAGGCACCGAGTACGTGACCAACTTCCAGGCCGACGCCCGCGTGCTGCGCCACTACTGGCAGGGCGTCGAGGAAGGCACCATTACCGGCGAGTACCTCTTCGGCCAGGGGCCGGTGCAGGGCCGCATGCAGCTGAGCGGCGGCCATATCCGGGTGCCCGAAGCCGACTGGGCCGAGGTGAGTGCCGTCAGCGGGACCGCCACCCACGTAGGCGACCTGATTCAGGTGCAGCTGAGCGGCGAAGGCTACGGCAAGCCGGTCACGGCCGTGGCCGACGTGAATCTGGCCGCCGAGCAATGGAAAGTGAAGTTGGAAGGCACCCCGCAGCTGGCCGCGCTGGCCGGCGCCCTGGACACCAGCGGCGAGGGCGAGGCCCGGCTGACCGCGCAGGCCCGTAACCTCGGCCCCGGCTGGCAGGGCGTGGAAGTGGTGGCCCAGGCCAGCAGCCCTGAGGGCTCCCTGGCCGGCATCCCGTTTCAGCGGCTGGCGAACGAGTACCGCTATCTGGACCGCGACGGCGACGCCGCGACCCGCCCCGAGCTGAACCGCTGGCGGCTGGGAGCCGAAACTGCCTTGCTGGGCAAGCAGCGCCTGAGCGGAGAGTGGAACTTTGGCGGCAGCGGGCAGCTGGACTGGCGCGGCACCCTGCTGGACGCACCGCTGGACCTGGGCGCCAGCATTGCCCGCGAGACGCTGGAAGGCCGGCCCGCCGACTTTGCCACCATCAGCGGCACGGCGCTGGGCGGGCCGGCGCAGGGGCGCGTGGCGCTGTCGGGCCAGGTGATCGCCGTGCGGCTGAACCCCGAACTGGACAGCCTCAGCGGGGCGCTGTCGCTGTCAGGCCGGGCCGGCGACCTGCGCCTGCGCGCCGAGGGACTGAAGGCCGCCGGCTTTGCGCTGGACGGTGAGGCCCGCTTCAGTGATGCCGGGACGGTAGCGCAGCTGCGGCAACCCGGCGGCGGCTCCCTGAATCTGAATCTGGACTCCGACTGGCGCGGGCAGTGGCAGGCCCAGGGCCTGAAGAGCAGCGGCTTTACCCTGGCCGGGCGCGGCGGCGTGGACGTGAACCGCTCACAGCTGGGCGGGCAACTCAGCCTCGGCGGCGGCCCGCTGGAACGCTCCCTCAGCGGGCCTCTGAACCTGAACTGGGACACCCAGCAGGCCCGCTGGGACGCGGGCGGCCACAGCCTGCGCTGGCGCAGCGAGCGGATAGAGGCCGACCTGAATGGTCTGCAACTGAGCAGCGGTGTCCGGCTGGATGGGACACTGAATACCAGCTTGGGCCTGGACGATCTGCGCGGCACCGTGCGCGGCCAGGGCAAAGGCTTGAGCGTGACGGCCACTGGCGAGGGCGACCGCGCACGCTGGGAGGGCAAGTTGGGCGAGGGGCGCCGGAGCGTGGCCCTGAGCGGCGTGACCCAGCTGGACCGGGACTTTGCCACCCGCGTCAACCTCAGCGGCACCGATGTGAGCGCCGATGTGAGCGTGCGGGGGGGCCTGCGTTTTGACTTTGACCTGCGCACGGCAGACGAGCGGGCCAGCGGCGTGATTGACGGCGAGCGCTGGGACGCGCAGGGCCGCGTGAATCTGGGAGCGCTGCGGCCGGTGCTGCGCGGCGTGCTGGGCCAGGATTCGCCGCTGGCCGGTCTGAGCGGCACCCTGGACCTGAATCTGGCTGGCGAGGGCGGCACGGCGCGGGTGCAGGCGCAGGCAGACGGCGCGGCCCTGGCCGGCACCCTGCGGCGGCAGGCGGGAGTGGTCAGGGCTGAGGGCCTGCGGGCCAGTGGCGGTAGCGAAGGTCCCCTGGCCGGCTTCGTCGCGGTCGCCAGCGGCGAAGTCTACCCGCAGGTCAACCTGCGCGGCCCGGTCACGCTGGGCGCCGTAGGCGGCGTCGGCGGGCTGAGCGGACAGGTGTTGCAGGGCCGGCTGTACGGCGATTACGGCCAGCTGAGCGCGGCCCTGACAGGACGCACGGCTCCGCTGAGCGTAAGCGGCGTGCGCCTGCCCGCCCAGCGCCTGAGCCTGGGCGGACCGCTGACCCCCACACCCGACCTGAGTGGCCGCTGGGGCGACCTGGACCTGCGCTACCGGGCCGCTGCTGGCGGCCAACTGAGCGTGAGCGGCACCCAGGCACTGACCGTGCAGGGCCGCGCCGCCAGCGTGAGCGGCAGCGCCCGCTGGGGCCAGGGCTGGCAGGGTCAGGCCGACCTGAGCGGGATCAGCGCCGACGGTTTC
>JAUNHF010000047.1 GCA_030524065.1 Deinococcus sp. | reverse complement strand
CGGGAGCGAGTGTAACGCCCAGGCCGCCTGGGCAACTGCGGGCTGGGGCAGCCTTGCCGCATGGGCGTGGGGGCGCCGCCCGCTCAGCCCCGCGCCAGGTCCAGCTCCAGAAAGTCGCTGACCACCCCGTTCAGAATCCACCAGCCCGCCTCGGTGGCGCGCAGCCGCCCGCCTTCTTGAACCAGCAGGCCGCGTGCCAGATTGGCCTGGATGGCGGGGGCGTAGTCGCGGGCCACGTCCACCCCACTGCGCCGCGCCAGGTCCGCCAGGTCCACCCCCTCACGCAGCCGCAGGCCCATAAACAGGGCGTCGGTTACCCAGTCGTGGGGCAAGACCGGTTCGGCTTCGCCCTGCTCACCTGCCAGCCACCCGTGCAGGTGGGGGTTGGTGCGCCGCATTGACACGGCGGGCGCCGCTGCCGGATAGTGCCCCGCCGCGCCCGGCCCCAGTCCCAGGTAATGCCGGGTCTGCCAGTAGGCCAGGTTGTGCTGCGAGCGCTGTCCGGGGCGGGCGTAGTTGCTCACTTCGTAGCGTTCGTAGCCCAGGTCGGCCAGCAGGGCCGCCGTGACCTCAAAGCCGCGCCGCTCGTCGCCTTCGCTCACGGTCACGCCCCGGCGGGCAAACTCGGTGCCGCTTTCAATGGTGAGCGTGTAGGCGCTGATGTGCCCCACGCCCAGCTCGCTCAGGCCCTGAATGTCGGCTTCCAGCGGCTGCCCGGCCACCGCCGTAATCAGGTCGCCGCTTACCCGGAAGTTCTGGGCCAGCAGCTGCTCCACCGCCGTTCGCGCCTGCGCTGCCGAGTGCCGCCGCCCCAGAAACAGCAGTGTGGGATCGTGCAGGCTCTGCACCCCCACGCTGGCCCGGTCAAAGCCCAGTGAGCGCCAGTGCGCCGCCCGCTCTGCACTGACGGTGCCGGGATTGATTTCCAGCGTATTTTCAGCGCGTCCCCACCCCAGATGCCGCTGAATACTGCCAACCAGCGCCGTCATCTCGGCGCCGCGCAGAAAGCTGGGGGTGCCGCCGCCGAGGTACACCGTGTCCAGCTCTACCCGGTAAGCAGCAGCCAGCCGCTCGGCTTCACGCTCTACCTGCGCCAGATACTGCTCTACCAGCCCACTTTGGCGGGTCAGCACATGAAAGTCGCAGTAGGGACAAATACTGGGGCAAAACGGCACATGCACGTACAGGTGGCGAATGGGAGCGGGAGTGGTCATGGCAGCGGACACGGGCCGCAGTATGCCGCCCCTGCCGCACGGCGAAAGCGAGTTGCGGTGCGTAGGCCCCTTTGGCCGCCGCCTTCAGCGGCCGTGCGGCACCTCGTCCATCCAGCTTTCCAGCGCGGCCTGCGCCGTGTCTGCGGGGCTGCGGCGCAGCGGCAGGGCTTGCCACTGCTGATCTTGCGGGCCTTGCCCCTGTGGGTCCGGCTCGCCGTGCAGCAGCAGCACTCCGCGTGCGCCCAGTTCGTGGGCGGCGGCGGGCACAGCGGCCGGGTCGCTGAACACCAACAGGTCCACCCGGCCCTTGCCGTCCAGCCGCTTCAGGGCATTCAGTGCTGCGTCCAGGGCATCGTCGCCGGCCGCCGCCGGCAGGGCCACCAGCCAGCGGTGCCCGCCGCTGCGGCCCTCGAAGCAGGCATGCACGGCGCCGTACAGGTCCGTCCAATTGGCAGTGTGTTGCATGGGCCTCAGCATATCTGTAGCGCTGCGGGGCGGCCCTCTTTCCGGCCGGCGCGTGGCACCCACCCGGCGAAAATGGCGTCTGCTGCGGCAGTTCGGGGCGGCCCAATTCTGGCAAAGCCCCTGGCCGGATGGGGTAGCCTGAATCCATGCGCGTTGCCGTGGCCGACGTTGGAACCAATTCCACCCACCTTCTGATCGCGGAGGCCCAGGGGGGACATTACCGGGTGCTGGACGCCCTGAAGGTTCGCACCCGGCTGGGCGAGTGCCTGGACGCACGCGGGCACATGACCCCCGAAGGCGAGGAGCGGCTGCGCGGCGCCCTGCTGCGTTTCCGCGAACTGGCCGAAGCGCTGGAAGTGCCCAGTGTGCGTGTGTACGCCACCTCTGCGCTGCGCGAGGCCCCCAACGGCCCCGAGGTGGCCGAGCGGATGCGGCAGGAAACCGGTGTCTATCCGGTGATCATCAGCGGCGAGCGCGAGGGCCGGCTCACCTATCTGGGCGCGGCCCACTCGGTGGAATTCGGAGCCGACAACCTGCTGCTGGACTTGGGCGGCGGCAGTCTGGAGCTGGTGCGTGGCAGCGCCGAGGAAGTGCATGACGTGGTCAGCCTGCCGCTGGGCGGTATCCGGATGCAGGACCGCTTTCTCCGCCGTGACCCCCCCGGCAAGTCCGAATACCGGGCGCTGGTCGCTTACCTTCAGGGCGCTTTGGAACCTTACCGTGATCGCTTCGGCGCGGGGCCAGACACCCAGGTGATTTTGTCCAGCGGCACCGCCGAGGACTTGGCGCTCGCCGTGGCTGCGCGGGCCGGGCAAGCACCCGCCAGCGTCAACGGCCTGCGGATGACCCTGGAAGAACTGGGCGACCTGCTCGCTGACCTGCGGCGGATGTCCGAAGAGGAGCGGGCGCGTATTCCCGCCTTTGCCAAGCGGGCCCGCATCATCGTGGCGGCGGCGGCGGTGCTACACACGGCGCTGACCGTGCTGGATGCCCGCGAAGTGGTGATCAGCGAAGGAGCGCTGCGTGAGGGCATGGTGGTCGAGGAATTGCAGCGCCACGAGGACTATGTGGCGGGTCTGAGTGCCCGGCACCGCAGCGCCCTGGCCCTGGCCGAACGCTTCCGCGCCGATTTGTCGCACGCCCGGCAGGTCACGGCCCTGAGCAAGGTGCTGTACGACCAGTTGAGCGCTCAGGGCCAGGCACTTCCCGAAGAGGGGCGCGGCCTGCTGAGGGCCGCCGCCACGCTGCATGAAGTAGGCCAGCTGGTCACGCAGGGCAGCCATCACAAACACTCGGCGTACCTGATTCGTCACGGCGGGCTGCTGGGCTTCGACGCCCGCGAGGTAGAGCTGGTGGCCCAGATTGCCCGCTACCACCGCCGCAGCTTGCCCAAGGACTCGCACGAGGACTGGGCCGCGCTAAGCCGCGAGGATCAGGCGCTGGTCTCGCAGATGGCCGCTGTCCTGCGGGTGGCCGACGGCCTGGACCGCTCTTATGGAGGCCACAGCCGCCTGGAAGCCTTGGAGCGCAGCGGCAAGGGCTGGCGCCTGACGGCCTGCGTGCCCAACACCCTCGACCGCCAGGGCGCGCAGGAAAAAGCCGACCTGTGGACCCGCGAGTTCGGGCCGCTCAGCTTCCATTGGCTCAGCGAAGAAGAATGCCTGGACGCTGGCGAGATGGCGCTGGAGCTGGCAGAGGGCCGCCCCGTCTGAGCAGCAGATAACCCTCTTCCCATCAGACTCACGGGTGGGGGGGCTGGAATGGAGGCCAGGCTCTTTTGCCCTCTGCCCCGTGCCTTTTTCCCTGCGCCGTTCCTAGGCGCCGCCTTGCTCGGCACTCTCAGGAGGTCTTCCCATGACACGTGTTCCCCTGCCAGATTCTTGGATGGTTGCCGCCCTGCTGGGCACGGCCCTGCTGGTTCCTTCGGCTGCGGCCCAGGTGACTTCTCAAGCCACGGCACAGACCCCAACTACGGCCCAAGCTCCCGCCACGGCTCAGACCTCCCTGCAAACCGCCACTCAGGCCGCCGAACAGGCCCGCGCCCTGAGTGAGCAGGCCCGCACCCGCTCGCCAGGAGGCCGCGCGTCTATTGACCAGACACCCTGGAAGCAGGCCGCCGAGGCGGCCGAGGCCGCTGTCAGGCTGGAACCGGGGAACGCAGAGTATCTGGCGCTGCGCGCTGGCATCTACACCGAAACGGGCTTTTGGGCGCGGGCGCTCAGCAGCTGGCAGGCCTATTTCGCGGTGGCTGGCGAGCAGGCTTCGCCCGGTGCGCGGGCTTCGGCCGGGCAGGTGTACTACCAGCTGGCCTACGCCGCCTACCAGCGCGGCGACTTGCCGCAGGCCTCCGGGCTGCTGGGCGAGTGCCTGCGGGTGGCTCCGCAGGACGCGGCCTGTACCCTCTGGGCGGGCCGGGTGGCGCTGGAACAGGGTGACTTTGCTGGGGCGCAGACCTTTTATACCCGCGCCGCGCAGCTGCGCCCGGAAGACCGCACTGCCGCCTATTTCAGCCGGGTGGCGTCGCAGGCCGGGCAGTACGGCCCCGAGGCCACCCGCGCCTTTAGCCAGGCCTACGCTGACCTGGAAGGCGGCCGCAGCGCACAGGCCCTGCAGGGCTTTCAGCAAGCGGCGCGCTTGGCTCCCGGCTTTGCCGAGGCCCACCGTGAAGCGGGACGCCTGGCACTGGAGCAGGGGGACCTGAGCGCTGCCCGCGCCGCCTACGCCGCGCTGGTGGCCCTGCCGGGCGCTGGCGACGCCGACCGCTACAATCTGGGCCTGACCAGCGAAGCCGAGCAGTATGGCCTACAGGCCACGCGTGAGTTCCGCCGGGGGTACGGGCTGTACACCGCTGGCGACCGCGCCGGTGCCGAGGTGGCTTTCCGCCAAGCCACAGCAGTCAGCCCGCAGTACGCCAAGGCGTGGTCCTGGCTGGGCCGCGTGCAGTATGAATCGGGCCGCTACAGCGAGGCGGCGACCAGCTACGCGCAGGCCGTGCAGCTGAACCCGGCCGACAGCGCCGCCGCCCACTTCCTGCGGCTCTCCCGCGCTCAGCTGAACTAGCCCACCCATCTGGCAGGAAAGCCTCCCGCCCTTTTGCGAATGCTGTGGGGTCCAGGTAAAGCCGAGGGAAGGGTAGCAGATACGCCGGTGCGCCACCCTCCCCTCAGGCTTTTGAGATTTCTGCAAGAGAACTGCGCTGGGCAGTCTGGTCCCGGCGGCTGGCCGCATGGCGGCGCCTACGCAGCAGCGGCTAAACTGGGCGGGTGCGTATCGGCATTGTCACCGCCACCTATCCACCTTCCAGAAACGGTGTGGCGACTTCTACGGCCCTGTTTGTGCGGGGCCTGCGGGCCCTGGGTCACGAGGTCCGGGTGTTCGCACCCCGTCATCCGGCCCAGTACCGCCAGCCCGGCTGGGTGGAAGAAGGCGAAGTGTACCGGCTGCCCACGTCATTCCGCGCCGCCCAGCTGCTGGGGGCCCCTGCCGACTATCCGGTGCTGCTTCATCCCCGCTCGCTGACCCGCCGGCTCCCGCTTGACGACCTTGATGTGCTGCATACCATGCACCCTTTTCTGGCCGGACGGTTGGCCCTGGACTGGTCACGCCGCCCCAGCCGCGTGGGCGGCCGGCGGGCGCCGGTGGTGTACACCGCCCACACCCAGTACGACCAGTACCTGCATTACTCACCAGTGCCGCCCCGTCTGGCCGCGCCCGCCATGCGCCGGCATGTGGTGGAATTTGCCGCTCAGGTTGATGCTGTGCTGGCGCCCGGTCGGGCCATGCAGGAGATGCTGCGGCGCTACGGCTACGGCGGCGAAGTGCAGCTGTTTCCCAACCCGGTGGACCTGAGCGCGTTCACTGCCCCGGACGGCTCCGCGCTGGACGGCGCCCTGTTCCGGGCGCGGTATGGTCTGGACCCCCACGCTCCGCTGGCGATGTACCTGGGCCGCTTGGCCCCAGAGAAAAATCTGGACCTGCTGCTGGCTGCCTTCGGCCTGGCCCGCCAACGCCGCCCGGAGTTGCAGCTGGCGCTGGTGGGCGACGGTCCCAGCGCCGCTGACCTCGCCCACCGCCTGCCCCCTGGTGTGGTCATGACCGGAGGCTTGCCCTACGAGCAGGTGCCGCTGGCCCTGGCTGCGGCGGATACCTTCATGACCGCCAGCACGTCCGAAGTGCTGCCCATGAGCATGATTGAGGCCCTGGCGGCCCGCGCCCCGCTGGTGGCGGCCCGCAGCCCCGCCGCCCTCGATCTGGTCCACGAAGGCTTCAACGGCCACGTCACCGAGCCGCACGCACCGGCGCTGGCCCAGGGACTGCTGGCGGCCCTTGATCCCCAGGCCCTGCCCGCGCTGCGCCAGGGCGCATGGGAAACCGCCCGCGCCTACAACTTGACCCAGCGGGCGCAGGCGTTGGCTGATCTGTACAGCCGTCTGCTGGCCCGCAGCTGAAACTGCATAAGGGAGGCGTCACTGCACTTGCGGCCGTTCTGGGCAAGCGTCTTGCACGGGGCTGGATAAGGTAAAGCGCCCCCGCCCCCTTTGCCTACATGGCCCAGCAGGTGCAGAGCCTGGCAGACACGGCAAAAAAAGCCCCGCTTCCAAAAAGGAGCGGGGCTTTTTTCTGGTGCCGAGGATGGGACTTGAACCCACACGCCTTGCGGCACTAGTCCCTGAAACTAGCGCGTCTACCAATTCCGCCACCTCGGCATCTCGGATATTCCGTCGGCGCTTGTATGCGCTTCCGTGAATCAGGCTTGCTTAATTTACAGGCCCCACCAGAGTCTGTCAAGTGGGCAGGAGCGGAGCGCTCAGCAACTGCTCTGTTCAGCGACTGCCCAGGCGCGCCGCCACATCCCCTGAACCTGCACAAAAAAACCAGCCCGGAGGCTGGCTTGGTGCCTGAAGCGCGCTGCGCTTATTTGACGATGCGCTGGCCGCGGCGGATGCCGAGCTTGTCGGTCAGGGCAATGTACCCGTCGTAGTCGGTGCGCTCCATGTACTTCAGCAGGCGGCGGCGCTGACCGTTCAGCAGCTGCAAGCCGCGCTGGCTGTGCTTGTCCTTCTTGTTGGCCTGCAGGTGGATGCTGAGGTTGTTGATCCGGGCGGTGAGCAGCGCCACCTGCACTTCGGTGCTGCCGGTATCGGTCCCACTGCGCTGGTTGTCGGTAATAACCTGTTTCTTGTCAATCATGAATATGTCCTCCTGTGTTGTGAAGTCCCGCGTGGAGCAGCCAGGGAAAGCCCCCACCGCGCCAGCGGCAAACGCCAGGGTAGCACGCTGCCGCCTGGGCACACAAGGCGTCACCTTGACTTCTCCGGAGGTGACCCCTATCATTTTGGGGCCCCTGCTGGGGTGGCGGAATTGGTAGACGCGCACGCTTGAGGGGCGTGTGGTTCACACCGTGTGGGTTCAAGTCCCATTCCCAGCACCAGGCTCGGCCCACCGTTATTCGGTGGGTCTTTTTTGTTGTCCACCTTTGCTGTGGTGCACCCGAAGTCTGGGAACATCCAGGGCAGATAGAGGCGTCACAGGTTTGTCAGCTTCCGCAGCAGTGTGCTACTCTTTTGGTCGCATTGCCGGCGTAACGCGGCGAGCGAGATCTGAACCTGGTCAGAGTCGGAAGGCAGCAGCCATAAGGGTTATCGTTCGGGTGTTGTTACTCACCGGCAGTGCTTTTTTGTTGCTGTTTCCGGCGGGCGTGGCTGTCCATCAGAGCCGCCGTTAAAATTTAAGGGGAGGATGGGATGAAGTGTCCCGTCCTCCCCGCTTCTTTGTCTGCTCTATCTGCCCACCCCTCAGCGGCCGGCCCGGTAGTCCCCACTTTTACCGCCCGACTTACTCAGCAGCCGGATGCCGTCAATTTCTACTGCCTTGCTGACCGCCTTGAGCATGTCGTAGAGGTTGAGGGCCGCCACACTGACCGCTGTGAGGGCCTCCATTTCCACTCCAGTCTGGCCGGTGGTTCTGACCGTCGCCACGATACGCACGCCCTGCGGCTCCAGGCTCAGTTCTACCCGGCTGCCACTGATGGGCAGCGGATGGCACAGCAGCACCAGGTCGGCCGTGCGTTTGGCCGCCTGGAGCCCGGCCAGCTGAGCCACGACCAGGGGATCGCCCTTGGGGGTACGGCCTGCTTCCAGGGCCGCACGGGCCTCGGGCGGGAGGCGCACCCAGCCTTCGGCGCTCGCCTCGCGTCCGGTTACGGCTTTATCCGACACATCAACCATGCGGGGGCGGCCATCACGGAAGTGGGTCAGTTCGGTGTCGCTCACCGGGCTCAGTCCTCGCTCCGGCGGACGTCCTCGTCGGGCAGATTCAGGCCGCGCAGCGCTGCAAACGGATTGTTGGCGTCATCCCGCTTTTGGGCGGCCGCTTCTTCCGCCTCAATCTGCACGGCGGCGGCATGCTCGCAGGTGCCCTCGTTGAGGTCCTGGCCGCACACCTGGCACAGTCCTTTGCAGTCGGGGGAGTGCAGCACGACCAGCGGCACGCTGATCAGGGCCGTCTCGGCCAGAAAACCGCTCAGGTCCAGCAGCGGCTCACCGAACATCAGCAGTTCCTCGCCGCTTTCCGCTTCCTCAATGTGTGGGGTGTCCACTGCTGGGTCAAAGCGCATCAGCGTGCCCAGTTTGAGGTCCAGCGGCAGTTTCACCGGGCGCAGGCAGCGGGCACACTCGGTTTGCAGGGTCGGGCGGAAGTACCCCTGCAAGTAAAAATCATCGCCGCCCACCGAGTTGATATCCACGCGGTAGGGCGCCGGCCCTGCAAAGGTCAGCACCTGTTCGCCGCCCTGCTCGTAACGGAGTTCGGTGACCTGGCCCTCGGCGTGCGCGTCCTGACTGGTGCGCAGCAGCTGACCCAGGTGAATTTCGGGAAGAGTCGTCATGTCGGTCATGCTGCCCATGATAGGTCGCCCCGGCCCGGCGGACTGGGCTGGGCCGCACGCTGGGCTGGAGCGGCGGCCAGGCAGTGTGCGTTGGCCTACGCTTAGGCCAGTTCCACCAGGCTGGCGTCTGAAATGGTCAGCTTGTGGGTGCGCGGCACGGTGCGCCCGCCCCGGACCTGGGCGCGCAGCCCGATCAGGCAGTCCTGCAAGCGGGTGGGCAGGTTGAGGATCTTCGCCTCGGCGTCAATGACCGAGTGCTCCACTTCGGCGCCGCGAATCTCGGTGCCGCTGCCCACGCTGGTAAAGGGACCAATGTAAGCGTCTTCAATCACCACGTTTTCGCCCAGCAGCACGGGGCCTACGATCTTGCTGCGCACCACGCGGCAGCTGGCCGGAATCTGCACCCGGCCGGTGATGCGGCTGCTTTCCACCTCGCCCTCAATAGAGGTTTCCAGGTTTTCCAGCAGCAGGCGGTTGGCGTCCAGCAGGTCTTCAGGCCGGCCAGTGTCTTTCCACCAGCCCTCTACCTGCTGACCAATCACGGTTTGCTCCGCTTCGATCAGTGCCTGGATGGCGTCGGTGATCTCGTACTCACCTCGGGCCGACGGTTGCAGGATTTCAAGTTGCTCAAACACACGTGGCGTAAAACAGTAGAACCCGGCCACCGCCAGGTTGCTGGGCGGATTCTTGGGTTTTTCCACCAGCCGGACAATGTGCTCGCCGTCCATTTCGGCCACCCCAAAGGCCGTGGGGTCCGCCACCTCGACCAGGGCTATCAGGGCCTCGGGACGCAGTTCCTGGAAGCGCTGCACGTAAGGGGTGATACCGCCCTCAAAAAGGTTGTCGCCCAGGTAAACACAGAAATCGTCCTGGCCGATCCACTCGCGTGCGGTCAGCACAGCGTGACCCAGCCCCAGCTGCTGGTGCTGGTTGATCAGGGTGATGTCCATGTCGGTGATCTGCTCGGTGACATGTGAGATTTCGTCGCGGGTGATGTCCGAGACGACGACGCCCACGTCCCGGATTCCGGCGTCGCGGAGCGTATTGATCGCGTGTCCGATAATCGGTTGACCCGCCACCCGGAGAACCGGTTTTGGGCGCGTAAAGGTAAGGGGGCGCATACGGGTGCCCAGGCCAGCTGCCGGAATAATGGCTTTCATTCCCGTAAGTGTAAGGACCGCACCGCTGGTCCACATGAAGGCTTTTTGCGCCTGCACTTAGACACAGAGGCTTTGAGCAGGGCTTCCAGAGGAGAAAGCAGCTCAGGGGCAGACCGCACAAGGCATAAAAAAACCCCCGCCGAAGCGGAGGAATGGTGGTGACCCCAACGGGATTCGAACCCGTATCGCCACCTTGAAAGGGTGGTGTCC
>JAUNHF010000046.1 GCA_030524065.1 Deinococcus sp. | reverse complement strand
TGCGCGGCGGCGGGCAGCAGCTGACTGCCCTGTCCAGCGGCGCCCTGGCGGGCCGGGTGGCACTGCTCCCCGAAATCAGCGGCACGCTGAGCGTGGACACCGCCCTGCTGCGTCCGCTGCTGCCCGCCGAGCTGCGGGGCCTCAGCGGTGGGCGGGTGCAGGCCGCCTTTACCCCAACTGGGGCCCGCATCGGTACGCCGGGCGTGCGCTACCGGGGGCAGGCACTGGGCCTGAGCGCGCAGGTGGACTGGCGGCGCGGTTTTGGACTGGACGCGCTGCGGGCCAGCGGCACCCTGACCACCGGCCGCTCACGCCTGCCCTTTGTGCTGAGCGGCGGCGCCCTGAATGTGACTGACGCCCAGATCAGCGCCCGCGACGTGCGCCCGCTGCTGGACACAGAGCAGCCGCTGCCTCCTGGCGCCACCTTCCGGGGCAACCTGACCGTGCCGGATATCGGCCACTTCAGCCTGAACACCCTGGGCGTGCGCGGCACGCTGACTTCGGGCCACTCGCAGGCTCCGCTGACCCTGCGGGGCGGCACGCTGTCCTTGCGGGGGGCCTTGCTGGACATCCGCGATGTCCGCCCATTTCTCCCACAGGGCACCCCTCTGCCGTCTGCCGGCACCTTCCGGGGTGACCTCAGCATCAGCAACTTGGCAAATTTCAGCTTGAATGGCGTGCGGGCGCAGGGCGTGCTGACCTCGGGCCGCTCGCAGGCGCCGCTGTCGCTGCGGGGGGGAGCATTGCGGGTCACGGGCGGGCTGTTGGACGTGCGCGACGTGCGACCTTTCGTTCCGGAAGACACCTCCTTGCCGGCAGACGGCACTTTCCGGGGGGACCTCAGCATCAGCAACTTGGCAAATTTCAGCTTGAATGGCGTGCGGGCGCAGGGCGTGCTGACCTCGGGCCGCTCGCAGGCGCCGCTGTCGCTGCAAAACGGAGCGCTACGGGTCACGGGCGGGCTGTTGGACGTGCGCGACCTCAGGCCGCTGGTAGACGACCCCGCCTCCTTGCCACAGAGCGGCACTTTCCAGGGTGACCTGTATGTGCCGAACCTGAACAAGTTTGACCTGCAACATGTCCGCGCCCGTGGGGTGCTGGCCTCGGGGGCCTCGCGGCTGCCGCTGGACATTCGGAACGACACCCTGCGCGTGAGCGGCGGCGTGCTGAACGTGAACGACGTGCGCCGCTGGCTGGACATGGAACTGCCGGCCAGGGCGACTTTCCGGGGCGACCTCACGCTGCGGAACCTGGGCGACTTTGCCCCCGAAAACTTGAACGCACGCGGCGTGCTGGACGCGGGCAACTCGCGCCTGCCGCTCACTCTGGCGGGCCGCGCCCTGACCGTGACCGGCGGCCGCCTGGATCTGGCCGATGTGCAGCCATTCTTCGCGGTGCCTGCACGCGGCGTGCTGCGCGGGGACCTGTACTTACCGGACGTGCTGAATCCGGACCTGAGCGGTACCCGCGCCGACCTGATCACCGAGCGGCTGACCGCCACCGACCTGAGCGGCACTTCGGCCAGCGGCCGCCTGCGCCTACGCGGCGGGCAGCTGTGGACCGACCTGAGCGGGCAACTTCAGGACACGCCACTCACCCTGCGCGGCGACGTGTACCCGCACGCAAACGCCACCCTGGAGGCCGGGGGCCTCACAGCCCGCCTGACCGGCCGCGCTGAAGGCACCCTCAACCTGAGCGCGACCGGCGAGTACCAGGGCCGCGCAGTGGACTTGCAGGGCACGCTGAATGACCTGCTGCCCGCAGGCCGCGCCGCCCGCGCAGCGCTGTCAGGCACGGTCAGCGGCGCCCAGCTGGACCTGACGCTGAATGAGGCTGGCCGCGAGTGGCAGGACTGGCGCATAAGCGGCTCGCTGCTGGTGCCGGACGCCCGCACGCTGGACCCTGGCCTGCGCGGCAGCCTGAGCGGGAGCGTGGGCGGCACGCTGGGCCGCGTCGGCGCACAGGTCCAGGGCACCGTGAACGACATCGCCCTGAACGTGCCCGCCACATGGAGCGGCGGCGAGCTGCGGGTGCGCGGAGCCCAGGCTCTCTCGCCCGAGCTGGGCACGGCGACCCTCAGCGGCTTGGCCTTTCCGCGCCTGAACCTCAGCGGGGCGGCCCAGCTGAGCGGCGACCTGGCGGGAAGCTACGACCTGAGCGTGAGCGGCGAGTACAGCGCCCCCACCGCCCGCCTGAGCGGGCAGCTGGCCGGCGCACCCGGCAGCGTCCACCCCAGCGGGCTGAACATCGGCGGAACCGGGGTCAATGCCACCTTGCAAGCGGGCCGCTGGCAGGCCCAGCTGAGCGGCCCGGCCGTGCGCGGCACCGTGAGTGGCGTGCTGGGCGCTCAGGTGAATGGTGAGGACATCCCGCTGGGCCTAGGGCGCGCCGACCTGAACCTGAACGCCCGCTACCGCCGGGACGGCGACAACCTCACCTTGAGCGGCCCGCTGGCCTGGAACGGCGGCGCGGGGGCGCAGGGAGGCTGGCGCGGCAACGTGACCGTGCGCGGCACACTGGGCGGTGAAAGCCTCAGCGCCCAGGCGACCGGCATAGGCCCGCTGAGTGTGACCGCCCGCCTGGGCGACGCCTCGCTGCGCGCCGAGCTGAGCCGGCTGGCCCCGGTGCGCCCGCAGGGCTGGGTGGCGCTAGACCGCTGGGACATGGGCGCCCTGTGGGACCGCCCCGATCAGCTGCGCCTGACCGGCCGCGCCGACCTGACCGGGCCGGGCTGGCAAAGCGTACAGGCCCGCCTGAGCGGACAGCTGGACGACGTGACCGGCGAACTCAGCGGTGAGCTGAGCGGTGAGTGGAACGCGGCGCAGGGGGGCACCTTTGCCCTGAGTGGCCCCCGCGTGCAGGCCAGCGGCGCCCTGCAAGGTGGCCGCTATGACGTGGACGCCCGCCTGGGTAACGGCCCGCAGAGCGCGCAGGTCGGCCTGGCCCGGCTGCTCCCTGCCGAGTGGGGCCTGGACGCCCTCAAGGCCTCGGGCCGCCTCAGCGTGCGTGGCAGCCTGGCTGGCGGCACCGAACGCCTTGAGGCCAGCGGCCTGGAGGTGAACGGTGATCAGCGTGACGCTGGCCCCTTTACCCTGTATGGCCGCGCCAGCTACCGCCCGCAGCAACACACCCTGGAAGCGGCCCTGGCCGGAGGCTACGGCGGCGGTATCTTCCGCGTCGGCGGCACGCTGCCGGGCGGCCTGAATGTGCAGATGGCGAACATCTCGCTGGCCCAGTTCGCCGCAGAGGGCTTTGACCCTGGCCGCCTGAACGGCGAAGCCACCCTGAGCGGCCCGCTAGACCGCGCCGCGCTAAGCGGGGCCCTGCGCACCACCGGCGGCAACGTAGACGCGGCGGTGGACCTGCTGGGCCGCCTGGATGACCCGCGCCTAGAGGCCCGACTGAACCTGCGCGGCGAGCAAAGCGGCGAACTGACCCTCAGCGCCCGCGACTTTGACCTGCCGGGCCGCACCTTTGCAGGTGAGCTGCGCGGGCAAGTTCGCCGGGGGGACACAGTGGCCGACCTTGACCTGCGCGGACTGTGGCCCAAACTGAGCGGCCAAGTGCGGGTGCAGGACCCGGCCCTAGCGCAGCCGGTTACCCTGCGCGGACAAAATGGGCAGTTCACGCTGGACCCCGGTGTAGAGGGTGCGGGGAGCGGCACTGTCACCCTGGCCCCCGGCGCAGGCTGGCAGCCCACCCTGAGTGCCCAGGCCGACCTGAACCCGCTGGCGCTGCTGCCCGGCGCTGCTGGCGAGGCCCGGCTGCGCCTGAATGTGGGCGGCGAACTGAGCGCGCTGACCGTGCAGGGCACCCTCAGCGCCCCGGAGGCCAGCGTCAGCGGCGTGACTGTGCGGGATCTCAGCGGCACTTTTGGGGGCACGCTGGCTGGCGGCCTGGCGGGCCTGAGCGGCGAGCTGACCCAAGGTGGCCGCCCGGCCGGCACGCTGAGCGCTGGCCGCCTGAACCTGAGCGGCCTGAGCGCCCAGGCCGCCGGCTCCACCCTGACGCTCAGTGGCCCAGTGGACCTGGGAGGGCCAAATGACAAGCCCAGCGCCGATCTGAACGCCGAAGTCAGCGGAGCGCTGAGCGGCGGCCTGCGCCTGAACTACGCCGGCGGTCTGCTGCGTGCCGGCGGCACCCTGGAGGGCCTGGGCTACCGCGCCGCGCTGGACGTGCAGGGGTCCGAGGCGGGCGGCTGGAGCGGCACCGTCAGCGCCCGCGACAACGAAGGCGCCAGCGAGGTGCTGACCACCCCCGCCGACCTGACCGTGAGCGGCCCCTGGAAGGCCCCCCGCCTAAGCGGCACGCTGGGCCTCCTGAACGCCCCGGCCACGTTGAATGCGGCCCAGGACGGCGCCACGCTGACCCTGGCCGCCACGCCCACCACCCAGGCGTCCGGCGAACTGCGCGTCGCCCCCGACCCGGCCGGCGTATGGCGCTGGGCCGGCGCGGCCACAATAGACAGCCCCCGGATGCGCCTGAGCCTGACCCCACGCGGCGAACTGACCGACCCAGTGGTGGGCGTGATGGCGGGGCGCGGCAGCTGGCAGGCGACCGGCTCGGTCAGCCGGGCGGCCGGCCGCCTGAGGGTCAGCGACGGCGAGGGCAGCGGCTCCCTAAATTGGCAGGACCAGGTCCTCACCGCTGATCTGCCGGGCCTGGACCTCGCTGGGCTGCGCTGGCGGGGGCTGGCTGGCCGCCTGAGCGCCCAGGGCACGGTCAATCTGGGCACCGCAAACCTGGGCCGTGACGCTGCGGCCAGCAGCGCTTTGCCCTTCCGGATAGATGGCCTGCGCTCGCCCTGGCGGGTGGACGCCCTGAACCTGCCGCTGTCGGGCGACGTGAGCGGCACCCTGCGCCTGGAAGGCGGCCGCCCCGCCGTGCAGGCCCAGGCCACGCTGGGCAGCGACGGCACCGCCCATGGACAGGCCACCCTCAGCGCCGCGCAGCAGCCGGACGGCAAGTGGGTTGGCCGCGTGCAGGGCCGCGTGCAGCAAGAAGGCGGCAGCCTCAGCGCTGACGTGCGCTCGGACGCCGCCGGCCTGACTGGGCAGGTGCAGGCCACCGGCTACCCGGTCGCGCTGGAAGGCCAGACCCTGGCGCTGAACGGCGCGGCGCAGCTGCGTGGGCAGACCTTTACGGCCGACCTCGCCCTGGGCGGCGTGGCGGGCGAGGCCACCCTGAGCGGCGGCGGCAGCCTGGGCGCGGCGCTCCCGGCGCTGACCGGCCTGACCGCGCTGCAAGGAACCGGCAGCGGTTACAACCTGAGCGGCACCCTCAGCCGGGTGAACCTGGGCGAGCTGGAGCTGGTGCCCGACCTGAGCGGCACCGTCAGCGGCGAGCTGGACGTCACCGACGGGGCCGGGCAATTTGTGCTGCGCTCCGCCGACCTGAACCTAGCCGGCGAGGCGCTGCCCACCCGCTTTGAAGGAGTGCTGGTGGGCCAGGACTGGCGCATCCGTGGCTACCTGGGCGACACCGACGTGTTCGCCGGGGTCAGCAGCGGCGTGCTGTCGGGCAACGCCGAATTGCAGGGCCTGCCGCTGGGAGCCGTCGCCAACGCCCTGGCCGGGCAGCGCCTCGCCGATGGCCGCGTGACCGGCGTGGCCCGCTTTGAGGCTCCGCTGGCCGATCCGCTTTCAGGCCGCGCCACCGTGGTGGCCGAGCGCATTCGCCTGACCACCCTACCGGGCGAGGAGGGCGGCGAGACGGCCGAGTCCGAAACCCTCACCGGCTCCGGCTCTCTGGATTTCAGCAACCGTGAGTTGCGCAGCATCAACGTGCAGCTGGTCGGCGCGGGAAGTTGGGACATCCAGGGGCAGTACACCCGCGAGCGGGTGGATGTGCGCGCCAACTTCACCGAAACCACCTTCACGCCGCTGCTGACACTGATTCCCTCTCTGGCCGGGCAAAGCCCGCGCCTCAAAGGCAGCCTGAACGTAGCCGTGATGGGCAGCTACGGCCAGCCCGACGGCACCCTGAGCGGCCGGGGCCTGCGCGGCTCGCTGGCTGGAATGTCGCTGGAAGTGCCCACCCTGAGCGGCCGCCTGGACCAGTCCGGCCGCTGGACGCTGGGCGGCGGGGTCAGGACCGGCGGGGCGCTGAATTCGGCCGGCACCGTGCAGGGCAGCGGCCTGTGGCGCAACTGGCAACTGAGCGAATCGGCGCTGAACTACAGCGGGCAGCTGTCGGCCGGCGCTGTGGGCACCCTGCCCGGCGTGCAGGCCACCCTCAGCCAAAACCGCGCCGACCCCGAGCGCTGGGAGCTGGACGCCCGCTCGGTCAGTCGCAGCGCCGTCACCGGCCAGGGCACGCTGGAAGTGCGCGGGCAACTGATTCCGGCCTGGGACCTGAGCGTGCGGGCCAGAAACTATGATCTGGCACTGCCGGGGGTGTACCTGCGCGAATCCGCACTCAATGGGGCGCTGACACTGCGGCAGGACGCAGGCGAGGATGATATTCACGTCAGTGGGTCGGCCGACTTTGCCCGCGCCGTGCTGGGCCGACCCGACACCGCCGACAACCTGGACGCCCTGGTGCCCAGCCCTGAGCAGACGGCCGGCGAGGCTGCCACTCCGGACAATTTTGTCAGCCCGCTGCCGGCGCAGTACACCACCTTTCCGCAGCCGGAAACGCCCGGTGCCGGCGAGGCCCCGCCCCTCAGCCCGGCGCTGCCGCTGCTGGAGCGGCTGGTGCTGGACGACATTCCCGTGAGCTTCTCGGGTGGCATTCAGCTGCAAGAAAGCCTGGCCCAGGCCGAGCTGGGCGGGTCGCTGCGGCTGAGCGGCAGCGGCGCCCGCCCACAGATCGCCGGGCGCTTGAGCGGGCAGCGCGGCACCCTGCTGCTGCGCGACACCCAGTTCAACCTGCGCGGTCTGGATATCGAGTTCAGCGGCAACTCGCCTTACCCGGCTTTCCAGCTGCTGGCCGAGGGCCGGGTGCGCCCGCTGAGCGGCGGCGCCGCTGTGCCGATCACGCTGGACGTGCAGGGCAACTTCCTGGAAGACGGCAGCGGGAGCGCCACCCTGGACCTGAAAACCGCGCTGCGCTGCACCGAGCAGGGCGCCGCCTGCACCGATGACCGGACCGGGCAGCCCTACACCGAGTCGCAGCTGTACGCGCTGGTGCTGACCGGTGTACCCAACGTGGAAAACCTGCCCGAGAATCTGGGCGGCCTGGGCGCCACCGCCCTGAGCACTGCCCTGAACGTGTTCGTGCTGGGCGAGCTGAGCCGCAACCTGGCCGACGCCCTGGGCGTGGACGTGCTGCGCTTCGCCCCGGTGCTGGTGGGCGAGGGCGGGGCCACCCTCACCATCGGGTCACAGCTGACCGAGAACCTGTACCTGGAATATCAGGTGGACCTGACCGGCGAAGGGCTGATCAACGCCGCCTACAACACCCCGGACGGACGCTTTACTTTCAAGGTCAGCACCGAGTTCGACTTTGGGGAGTCGCAGGGGTTCCGCCCCAGTGTCAGCGCCGCCTACAACATCAACGAGCGCACTTCGGTGGCCTTTAACATCGAAAACACTTCCGAGACCAACCGCTTTAGCGTGGGCGTGCAGTACCGCCTGCCGCGTGACTTCTGGCAGCGGCAATAAGCACTGCGCTCAATTGCGGCGCCCATCCGCAAGGGGCGCTGCATGTCACTCCACGCGGCGCCGCACGTTATTGCTCCTACTCGCCGTACTGCGCCGCTTGCAGCGCCCACAACTCGGCGTACTCACCGCCCTGGGCCAGCAATTCGTCGTGGGTGCCGTCCTCGGTCACGCGCCCGGCCCGCATCACCACGATGCGGTCGGCCATCCGCACACTGCCCAGGCGGTGAGTGACGAGCAGCGCCGTGCGGCCACGGCTCAATTCGGCAAAAGCCGCGAACACTTCGGCTTCGCTGCGGGGGTCCAGGGCCGCCGTCGGTTCGTCCAGAATCAGCACGCGGGCGCGGCGGTACAGCGCCCGCGCCGTGACCAGCTTCTGCCACTGCCCACCCGACAGGTCCACCCCGCCGTACGCCTGCCCGATGCGGGTATTCATCCCGCTGCCCAGTCGGGGCAACATGGCACTCAGGCCGCTAGCGTCGGCGGCGTAGCGCAGGCGCTCCGGGTCTTCCCGCTGCCCCAACAGCACATTTTCGCGCACGGTCCACTCGAAGCGGGCATAGTCCTGAAACACAGCGGCCACCTGCGAGCGCCACTCGTCTGGATCCAGGTCACGCAGGTCGGTTTCCTCGCCTGCGCTGCCCACCAGGATGCGGCCCGCCACCGGGTCGTAAAAGCGCAGAATCAGCTTGATCAGGGTGGATTTGCCGGCGCCGTTTTCGCCCACAATCGCCACGGTCTGCCCTTCGGGAATGTGCAGCGACAGGCCCTCAATGACCGGCGCGTGGCCCTGATAGCCAAAAGTGACCTTGTCCAGCGTCAGGTCAAAGCGCTGCGGCAGCGGCTGGGGCTGGGCAGGAGCCGCCACCTGTGGCACGGCGTCCAGAAATTCGTAGTATTTGCCGAACCAGTGCAGATGCTCGCTGCCCACGCCCAGGCTGTCGGCCAGGCTTTGCAGGTCGCCGCGCACCTGCGCCAGTGCCCCCACCACCAACACCACCGCGCCGGGCGTCAGGTTGCCCTGCTGCGCCTGCCACACGGCGTAGGCAAAGACACCAGCTGTCACCGCCAGGGCCAGCACCTGCGCGGGCAGCACGCCCAGCAACTGCCGGTTGCGGACCCCGCGCATGGTCCGCTGGTACTCCAGCGTGCGCCCCAGGTACTCGCGGGTCAGGTACGGCATCAGCCCATACAGCCGGATTTCCTTGGCAAAGCTGTGGTTCAGCGCGGCTTTTTGGAAGTAGTTCAGCTCGCGCGAAGCCTGGGTGTTCTGAATGGTCATGCTCCAGCCCAGTTCGTACAGCCGCATTTGCGTGAGGGTCAGCGGCACCATGCCCAGAACGACGACGAACGGCACCCACCAGCCTACTGTCAGCAGCGCCCCGCTCACGCCCAGCAGCCCGGCCACCGTGCCCAGCAGCCCCAGGATGGTGGCGGTCAGGTTCAGCGGCCGGCGCGGGGCACCCATTTGCAGAATCTGGATGTCGTCGTGGAAGCGGGGGTCTTCCAGCACTTCCAGGCCCGGCAGGTCGTTCATCTTGTCCATCAGCCGGGCCGAGGTCTGCACGGTAAAGCGGTCGGCGGCGTACCCTTGCAGCACCTGCCGCGCCACCGCCACCAGTTGCCCCAGCAGCGCCGCGCCTGCCCAGGCCCCAGCCAGCAGCGCGAGGTTCGCCTCGCCGCCCGCCGCCACGCGGCTGACCCCGTCTACGGCCCACTTGGAAATCAGCAGCGTGGCCGCCGGCACCAAGCCGCCCAGCAGCGCCATCAGCCCCAGCAGCGTGACCAGGGGCGGCGAGGACTGCCACAGCTCCGGCAGGGCACGCCACAGAATCCGCAGCAGTTGAGCGGTGTCCGGGGTCTTCTGGTCACGCAGCATGGGAGGGCGGGGCATGGGCGTTAGTGTAAATGGTCAATGGATGATGCTTGATGGCCGGAGGCAGCTTTTGGCCTTGCGCCCGTGTTCTCCAGCCGCCGTCAGCCAGGCTTAATGGGCGGCCTTTAGCCTCTGCCCATGCTGCGTCATCGCTCAGTGCCCGTTCTCGTATGCGCTTGGCTGCTCACGCTCACGGCCTGCACGCCTCAGCCTGAGCCTCACAGCACAGTGACGCTGAACATTGCGCCAAAGGCCATCTGCCCGCCTGTGCCGAATTACGCGGCGGCCAACTTACAGCCCACCCCTTCGCTGGGCTGGCTGGAAGCGACCCACTCCGCCGCATTGCTGCTGCTGCCCCAGAGCTTTCAGTGGGTAGAGGCGGAGCGGGGAAACGCAGGCCACTGGCTGGCGACGGCCACCGTGCTGGAAGTCGGAGCCAACTGGGGGGAGTTGCCCATTCGGCAGGGGCAGACTGTCCGCTATATCA
>JAUNHF010000045.1 GCA_030524065.1 Deinococcus sp. | reverse complement strand
AACTCATCCAGAAGTCCTTCCAAGTCGTAGGTCGGGCGTTTGGCGATTTTGACCTCTAGAGAATCACACTCGGCCATTTTGGGAGCGAACCGGAGAGGCTCGCCTGCCCGCCGCACTTCCAGCACAGCGCCCCGAGGCGCAAGCAAGTTCAGCAGCTCGTGCGGGTCGAAATCACCATAAAACCCGACATAGACGTACATTTCACAGCTTGTCTGGGCCATCTTCCCCCCAGCGCCTAAACCCGCCCGCCTCCAGCCCAAATTGGTCCAGCACCCGCACCGTCACGAAATGCAGCAGTTCGTCCACCGAGTCCGGCGCGTGGTAAAAGCCGGGGCTGGCGCTCATCACGGTGGCCCCGGCGTCATGGGCGGCGAGCATGTTGAGCAGCATCGGCCGGGGCATGGGGTCTTCGCGCAGCACCAGCACCAGCCGCCGCCGTTCCTTGAGGGTCACATGCGCGGCGCGGCTGACCAGGTTGTCGGCCATGCCATGCGCCACTTTGGCAAGCGTGCCCGCGCTGCACGGCACAATCAGCATGCCGTCGGTTCTAAACGACCCGCTGGCGATGCTTGCACCCAGGTCGCGGTCTTCGTGAACAACTGAAGCCAGAGCGGTCAGTTCGTCCAGTCGCACGCCGCCTTCTGCCGTCATGACCCGCTTGGCCCCGCTGGTCACGACCAGATGGGTTTCCACGTCCAGGCCGCTCAGCGAGCGCAGGATGTCCAGGGCGTAGGGAATGCCGCTCCCGCCCGACACCCCCACCACCAGGCGTTTCAGAACTTGACCCCATACAGCTCGCCGTATTTGCCGCGCAGATAAGCCAGATAGTCGTCGGCCGCCAGCGGCGCCCCGGTGGCCCGGCGAATCAGTTCGTCGGGCGTGTGCAGCCTGCCGTGTTGGTAGATGTTGTCCCGCAGCCAGCCGTGCAGCGGGCCGAACTCGCGCCGGGCAATTTGCGCGTCCAGTTCCGGCAGGGCGCGGCGAGCGGCGGCGAAAATCTGCCCACTCATGATGTTGCCCAGCGTGTAGCCCTGAAAGGCCCCCGCCACCGGCCCGAAATACCAGTGCACGTCTTGCAATACACCGTCCGCATGGGTCGGCGCTTCCAGGCCCAGGTTGTCCCGGTACGCCGCCTGCCAGGCGTCGGCCAGGTCGCGCACGGCCAGCCGCCCGGAAAGCAGCTCGCGCTCCAGATTGAACCGCAGGATGACATGCAGGTTGTAGGTCAGCTCGTCGGCATCGGTGCGGATCAGTGAGCGGCGCACCACGTTGCTGGCGCGGTACAGTTCGTCGTCGCTTACGCCGGTCAGCTGCTGCGGAAAAGAGGCCCGGAAGTCGTCCGCGTAGGCGGTCCAGAACGCCCGGCTGCGGCCCACCAGATTTTCCCACAGGCGCGACTGGCTCTCGTGGACGCCGCTGCTCACCCCGCCGCCCAGCGGCGTGCCCAGGTACTCGGCGGCAACGCCCTGCTCGTACATGGCGTGCCCGGACTCGTGCAGGGTGGAGTACAGCGCGTCGGTGGGGTCGTCCAGGCGCACGCGGGTGGTGATGCGGATATCCCGGTCGCCCAGGCGGGTCATGAAGGGGTGGTGGGTGAGGTCCTGACGGCCGGCGGTGAAGTCGTAGCCGTAATCGCGGATGACCTTTTCACCGAACGCCAGCTGCTCGGCCTGGCCGTAGCGGCTGGCCCCACCGATAAAGTCGGTGCGCGGCTCTGCCGCTTCGGTCACCGTCTGCACCAGCGGCACCAGCTCACGCTGCAGGTCGGCAAACACCCCGGCGATGGTCTCGGCGCTCATCCCCTCATCCGAGGCGTCAATGTAGTAGTCGTGTGGATCAGCAAATTCGGGGAAGTGGCCCGCCGCCTGCCGGGTCAGGTCCAGCGACCGCTCCAGCAGCGGCACCATCCCGGCCCAGTCACCCTCAGGGCGAGCAGCGGTCCAGGCCGCATACGTACGGCCCCAGTGCTCGGCCATGTCGCCCACCAGCTTTTCCGGCAGGCGCTCGCTCTGCTGAAAGTCCTTGCGGGCCAGCGCCAGCATCCGCGTCTGCGCCGGGTCCAGGTCGCTGCGGCCCTGAAGGGTATCCAGCACCCTGCCATACTGCGCGTCCGTGGCGTGGGCGTGAATCAGGCGCGAGAGCAGGGCCATCTGGCGGCCGCGCCCCTCGCTGGCGGCGGCAGGCTGAAAGGTCGCTTGGTCCCAGCCCAGCAGCGAGTCCACGCCGCGCAGGTCGCTGAGCTCCTGGGAGTGACGCAGGAAATCCTGCCAGTCGGCATCCGGCCTTGGGGTGTCGGTCATGGGCTTAGGATAACGCGGCGGGCGGCGCCGCTTGGGGACGGGGACTGAACTGGACATTCTGGAGGTCTGTGCCCCCCTGGCCCACATCCACCGGTTCCCCCGCGCCGCAGATCTCGCCGCCGCACGTCGCTGCCATCGGCACCCTGCTGCTGATGAGTGTCTGCGCTCCGCAGGCGCTGTTGCCGCTGCTGGCCCGCGAGTTCGGCGTGAGCACCGCGCAGGTGGGGACCGTCATCGGCAGCACCACTCTGCCATTGCGCTGGCCTCGCCGGCAGCGGGCCTGCTGGCTGACGCGCTGGGCCAGCGGCGGGTGTTGCTGGGAGCTTTGGCGCTGCTGGCGGCCCTGAGCGTGTGAGTCAGGCAGACTGCGGGTTCAGCGCCTTGACTGAAGCGGTAGAACCGGAGGAAGCGGGAACAGCAAACGATGGAAGGGGGCAGGCCACCTCAGCGACCTGCCCCCTTCCGCTTACCGCTAGCGCTCCTCAAACACGCCCATTGCCCGGAAGCGCTGGGCGCGGCCGGCCAGCAGCTCGTCGGGGCTCAGGCGGCTCAGCTCACGCAGGTGGCGGCTGACCGCCTCGCCCAGCGCCTGCGCGGCCGCCGCCTTGTCCAGGTGTGCGCCGCCCGCCGGCTCGGGAATCACTTCTTCCACGATGCCCAGTTCCAGCAGGTCGGGCGCCGTCAGCTTGAGGGCCTCGGCGGCGGCGGGGGCCTGCGCGGCGTCTTTCCAGATGATGCTGGCGCACGCTTCGGGCGAAATCACCGAGTACCAGGCATTTTCCATGATCAGCACGCGGTTGCCCACCCCGATCGCCAGGGCGCCGCCGGAGCCACCCTCGCCAATCACGGCGCACACGGCCGGCACTTTCAGGCGGCTCATCCGCTGGATGCTCTCGGCAATCGCCCAGCCCTGGCCGCGCTCCTCGGCCTCAATGCCGGGGTAAGCGCCGGGCGTGTCAATCAGGGCCACCACCGGCAGCCCGAACTTGTCGGCCAGATCCATCAGGCGCATCGCCTTGCGGTAGCCCTCGGGGTTGCTCATCCCAAAACGGCGCTTGATCTTGGTCTTGGTATCACGGCCCTTTTGCTGAAGCAGCAGCATAACCGGGGTGCCCTGCCACAGCGCCGGGCCACCCAGCAGCGCCAGGTCGTCGCCGTACAGGCGGTCACCGTGCAGCTCGGTCCAGTCCTCGGTCAGCAGTTCTACGTAATCCAGCGCGGTGGGTCGGCCCGGCGCGCGGGCCAGGCCCACCCGCGCCCAGCGCTCGCCCCCAGCCGCCGCTGCCGGAGCGGCCTGCCCCTCGGTTTCGGCGTGCCGCAGCTTGGCGACTTCCTCGCGCAGCGGGGCCAGCGCCGCTTCTAGGTTCTGCCCGGTCTTGCGGGCGGTCTGCTCTAGGTCGCGGACCTTGTGTTCCAGGTCGCGGATCAGGTCTCCCATCGCGCTCATTGGCTCACCCCGGGCTGATCTTTGGCCGGATGGGGCGCACGCAGCAGCCGCAGCAGCCGGGCCAGGTAAGCGCGCTGCTCACGGCGGTCCACCACACCGTCCAACATGCCGTGCTCCAGCAAAAATTCCGAGCGCTGAAAGCCCTCCGGCAGGCTCTGGCGAATGGTCTGCTGAATCACCCGTGGCCCCGCAAAACCAATCAAGGCCCCCGGCTCGGCCAGGATGACATCAGCAATGGTGGCGAAGCTGGCGGTCACGCCTCCGGTGGTGGGGTCGCTCAGCAGGCTGATGTAGGGCAGGCCTCTGGCATGCAGGCCTTCAAGCGCCACGGTCGTTTTCGCCATTTGCATCAGCGAGAGCGCACTTTCCTGCATGCGGGCACCGCCGCTGGCCGCCACCAGGACCAGCGGCAGGTCGGCGGAGGCCGCAGCTTCGGCGGCGCGGGCAATTTCCTCGCCCACCACACTGCCCATGCTGCCCCCGCTAAAAGCAAAGTCCATCGCCGCCACCATCACCGGTACGCCTTCAATCTGGCCGCGCCCGGTCAGGATCGCTTCGGGCCGGCCCGTTTTCTTCTGGGCGCGTTCCAGCCGCTCGGGGTAGGTTTCGGTATCCACAAAGTCCAGCGGGTCGGTGGGAAACACCCGGCCCGACAGCTGCCGGAAGCTGCCCGGGTCCAGCAGCACGTCTATGCGCTGCTGCGCGTCCAGGCGCAGGTGGTGCCCGCAGCGGGGGCACACCCAGCTGTTTGCGTCAAGGTCTTTGTTGTAGACGGTTTCCTTGCAGGCCGGACATTTGGTCCAGAGATCGGGCAGGTCGGTGCTGGCCTGCTGCTTGGGCCGGCTCCTGCGGAAAAAATGCTCAAGCGCCATGGATACTCGCTCCTCCTCGGGAATGATTGGGGGCCATTGTACGCGCCCGCGCAGAGGCCGGGTTGAACCGGGTTCAGAAGATGGTGCTGGGCGCAGGGGCACCGGAACAAACCAGCGGCCAGCGCCTCTTCACCAGTCAGGTCTACTGCACCCGGTCCAGAATCAGCGGCTTGACTTCCGGCGGCGTGTCACTCAGCTCAATGCCCTCACGCAGCAGCTCCTGCGCCCGCTCCAGGCCCCGGCCCCGGTGGTACAGGCGGTAGATCACGTCGCCCTGCTCGACCCGCTCGCCGGGCTTGCGGACCGTTTCCACGCCCACGCCCACGTCAACCGGGTCGCCCTTGCGCTCGCGGCCACCGCCCAGGGCCAGCACGGCGCGGCCCACGCTCAGGGCGTCCAGTCGGGAGATATAGCCCCCCTGCGGGGCCGTGATCTCGGCGCGGCCAGGCGCCACGTCCAGCCCTCCGGGACTACGGACCAGGCTGCCGTCTCCACCCTGCGCGGTCACGAAAGCTTCCAGCTTGGCAAGGGCGCTGCCGTCGTGCAGGGTCGCCCCGGCCCGCTCACGCGCCCGCGCCGGGTCATTTTCCTGCCCGGCGGCCAGCAGCACCTCGGCGGCCAGGGTCACGCACAGCTCGGTCAGGTCTTCGGGGCCGGTGCCGTTCAGGGTGGCAATGGCCTCCTGCACTTCCAGGCTATTGCCGGCCATGTGGCCCAGCGGGGTGTCCATGTCGGTCAGCACGGCGCGCACGTTGCGGCCCGCCCGGTTGCCGATGTCCACCATCGCGCGGGCCAGGGCACGCGAGTCGTCCAGCGTTTTCATAAAGGCACCTGCGCCCGATTTCACGTCCAGCACAATGGTCTGGGCACCCGAGGCGATTTTCTTGGACATGATGGACGAAGCGATGAGGGGCAGCGACTCTACGGTGGCGGTCACGTCACGCAGGGCGTACAGCTTGCCGTCGGCGGGGGCCAGGTCCTTGCTCTGCCCCACCAGGCTCAGGCCAATCTCGCGGGCCTGGGCGATAAAGCGGTCCTCGGGCAGTTCGGGATTCCAGCCAGGAAAGCTTTCGAGCTTGTCAATGGTGCCGCCGGTGTGCGCCAGGCCGCGCCCGCTCATCTTGGCGACCGTCAGGCCCAGCGCCGCCAGCATCGGCGTCAGAATCAGGCTGGTCTTGTCGCCCACGCCGCCGGTAGAGTGCTTGTCTACGGTGTTGGGCAGGCTGCTCAGGTCCAGCTGGTCGCCGCTCTGGGCCATCACCAGAGTCAGGTCGGCCGTTTCCTGGGGGGCCATGCCGTTCAGAAACACCGCCATCAGCCAGGCGCTGACCTGGTAGTCGGGCACCTCGCCGCGTGTGTAGCCGCCGATCAGCTGCTCCAGCTCGGCGCGGGTGTGCTCGGCGCCGCTGCGTTTCTTGGCAATCAGGTCGGGAATGCTCTGTTGGGTCATGGATTCAGTGTAGAGGCAACCCCCCGCCCCCAGTCACTGACAGACTTCCCTGTGACCGAACTTCCTATGGCCGAATGTTCCTATGGCCGCGTATTCCCGTGTTCAGAGCAGCGGCCCTATGCTGGGCGCATGATCCTGGTGTTTCGCCCCGCCACCCCTGAGGACGCAGCTTTTGCCGGACCACTGATTCAGGAAGCCATCGGTGAAATCGGCTGGCAGCTGACCGGCACAGACAGCGACCTCGCCGCCGCGCAGGCCATCACGGGGCTGTTTGCCCAGGCTGGGCACCGGATGTCTTACCGCGTGTGCCTGCTGGCCCTGGACGCACAGAGCGGTGAGCCGCTGGGACTGGCCCTCAGCTATCCCGGCGAGCAGTCGCAGGCGCTTGACGAGCCGCTGCGCCGCCGGCTGCGGGAGGCAGGATACCCCGCCGACTTTCCCAGCGAGGGCACCCCCGGCGAGCTGTACCTGGACACCCTGGCGGTCACTGGCGCGGCGCGGGGCCGGGGCGTCGGCAGTGGGCTGCTGGCGGCCCTGGACGACCGGGCACGCGCCCTGGGCCTGCCCCACATCGGGCTGCTGGTCGCAGAAGACAACCCCGCCGCCCGGCTTTATGCACGCAGCGGCTACCAGCCCGCCGGCGAGCGCACACTGGCCGGGCACCGCTATCTCCACCTCCAGCGGCAGGTGCCGGCAGCGCCCTAACAGATAGGCGCGATATGCTGCCCCCAGCATGAGCGAACACCCTGACTCCGACCAGACAAGCGCCGAACCCACGTCCACTCAGGCCGTTCCCGCCAAAGCCCCCGCCCCGCGCAGCCGCGCCCGGATGCTGGAACTGGTCTTTCCCAAAGACACCAACTACCACGGCACGGCTTTCGGTGGCTTTTTGCTGTCGCTGATGGACAAGGCGGCCTCGGTGGCGGCGGTGCGGCACGCGGGCGGCGCAGTCGTCACGGCGCGCATGGACGGGGTGGATTTCCGCATGCCGCTGCGGGTGGGCGACGCGGTGGCGCTGGACGCCCGCGTGGTCAAGGTAGGCCGCTCCTCCATGACCATTCAGGTGGATGTCTACCGCGAGCATATGGCCAGCGGCGAGCAGGAACTGGCGACCACCGGCACCTTCGTCTTCGTGGCGGTCTACGAGAACGGCAAGCCCCGCCCGGTTCCGGCGCTGGAAGACATTGGCAGCGACGAAGCCTGGGGCAGCGCCGCCGGCCGGCCCTGAACGGCCGGCAAGTGCCGGTACAGTGCGTGCGGAACTGATGAATGCTGCGCCGCTGCCTATCCCATCTCCCGGCCGACCTCTAGACTGAGCGCCATGTCCCAAACCCCTCAGCCCCCCCGCCAGCATCCCCTCGCCGCCCTGGACTGGAGCCGCGCCCACCGCGCCGAAATCCAGATGCGCTACGGCGACACCGACGCCATGGGCCACCTGAACAACGCCACCTATGTCAGCTACCTGGAAACCTCGCGGGTGCAGATGCTACGCGAGATGGGCACCCCGCTGGAAGACCTGCTGACTGTGGTGGCCCGCGTCGAGGTGGACTATGTCTCCGAAATCAAACTGGGCCAGCAGGTGATCGTAGAAACCCTGGTAGAAAAGGTGGGCCGCTCCTCCTACACCTTCGTCGTGCGGATGCTGGCCGACGGTGTGCCCAGCGCCTACGCCCGCACGGTGCAGGTCAATATCGGCCGCGATAAGCGCCCGGCCCCTTTGTCAGACGACCGCCGCGTCTGGATGGAGCGCTTCCTGGCCGCGCCCGCCGCTGACCCGGCATGACCGGCCAGCACTACGACGACGTGGTTGAGCGCCTGGGCCACCGCTGGCGCCGCGTGGACACCCTGCCCCGGCTGCTGGCCGAAGGCTGGCGGCGTGATCTTTCGGACGGTGGCGTGGTCAGCGCCCTGCTGACCCCAGCCGGCTGGTCGGTGGCGGCGCCGGTTTACGAAATTATCGCCGGCGCGTACCTGGGCGACGTGGGCCTGTACGTGCCCGAAGTGCAGTATGCCCAGGCGCTGGACGTGCTGGGCATTGAAGAGGAGTAGAAAAAGGGCCGCAGGCGGGGGGAGCATCTGTGCCTACGGCCCTCTTCCCCGCTCTCCTCTCAGATCACGAATTCACCGGCCCGCATCACCGGCTCGCGCTCACCGGCGGCAGTGATACCGTCCACATCTATCGCTGCGCTGCCAATCATCCAGTCCACGTGCACGATAGAATCGTTGCCGCCGTGCGCCGCAAATTCGTCGTCGCTCATGGTCGTGCCGCCTTCCACGTTGAAGCGGTAAGCCGCGCCCAGTGCAATGTGCGAAGCAGCATTCTCGTCGTACAGGGTGTGGAAGAAGAACAGGCCCGACTGGCTGATGGGGCTGGAGTGCGCCACCAGGGCCACTTCGCCCAGGCGGGCCGCGCCGTCGTCGGTGGCAATCAATTCTTTGAGCGTCTCCTCGCCCTGCTCGGCGCTGACTTCCGTGACCTTGCCCCCCTCAAAGCGCATCCGGATGCCATCAATCAGCACGCCGTTGTAGCTCAGCGGCTTGGTGCTGACCACCACGCCGTCCACCTTTTCGCGGTGGGGAGCGGTCCAGACCTCTTCGGTGGGGATGTTTGGCACAAAGCGCCCCCCTTCCGGCGCCGTGCTGGTGCTGGCTCCCCCGCCCCAGACATGCCCGTCGGCCAGGCCCACCGTCAGGTCGGTCCCGCCCTCGCTGTCTTTGAAGTGCAGCGCCGCGTAGCCCTTGGCACTCAGGTAATCCCGGCGGGTCTTGAGGGCCGCGAGGTGGTCTTCCCAGGCGCCGATGGGATCGGGCTGATCGGCGCGGGTGGCCGCAAAAATGGCGTCCCAGTGGCGGTCCACCGCTTCTTCGGCGCTGACGTCAGGGAAAATCAGGGCCGACCAGTCGGGCAGCGGCGCGGTGATCAGGTTCCAGTTCACGGCGTTGGTCATCACCTTGCGGCTGTAGGCCTTGCGGTAGGCGCCGTAGGCCCGCGACTGCTGCGACACCCGGCCCGCGTCCACCCCGCTCAGTAGGCCAGGGTCGCTGGAGCGGATCGCCAGCACGGCGCCGCCTTCTTCCACCGTTTCCAGCTCGGCGTCCACCCGCCACCGGCTCAGCTGCTCAAACGAGCCTTCCGGGGCTTTTTGGTAGCGCAGCAGGTTCACGGCGTCGTCGTCCCAGCGCACGTCCACGAAGCTGGCACCCGCTTCATAAGCCGCTTCGGCCAGGGCGCGGGCCAGCGGCGCCGTCTCGATAGGCGACTCAATCAAGAGGCGTTGTCCGGGGCGCAGGCCCACGCCGGTGCGTACCGCCAGCTGAGCGTACTTCTTCAGCTTCTCGTCAAAGTGTTGAACCATACCACTTACGATACTGCGCCGCTGGGTGGGCCTGCCACGCGCTGAGCGCAGGCCCTCACCGCACCACGTTGATTTTCTCGAAGACCTTTTTGGTGCTGCCGTTGCTGAAGCTGAAGTTCCCCGTCACGTTGATGCTGGTATATACCCGGTCAGGGCGGTTACGCACGTTGATGGGCAGATAGATATCGTAGCTGTAGTTAGAAATCTCCAGGCCGACCTCGTTGCTGCCGTGCGGAGTCCAGACGTCCTTGCCGGGCAAGGTCACTTTCTGGACTTTGCCGCCCTGCGCCCACTCCAGTTCGTAGCTGAACACGGCCTTCACCGGCAGCGCCCCGTTGGGAGTCACCTTGACGGTGATGGCGCAGTAGTTTGCCCGTCCCGCCACCACGTAGGGCAGCAGGCCAGAATCACCGACCACACAGCCCTGCAAATACCACTGGTTGAATTTGGGTGCTGTTTGCGCCTGGGCGCACGGCGCAGCACAAGCAGCGAGGGTCAGAATCAGCAGAGCAACAGGTTTGTTCATGGGTCTTCTCCTTGAGGGGGCT
>JAUNHF010000044.1 GCA_030524065.1 Deinococcus sp. | reverse complement strand
TCCTCAAGACCATTCCCGACGGGCAGGCGCTAGAACAAACCCTGCGTGATGCGCGGCGGGTGTGCATCGTCGGCGGGGGCTACATCGGTCTGGAGATGGCCGAGATGCTGCGCAGCCGTGGCCTGAGCGTGGTGCTGGTAGAGCGGGCCGGCGAGGTGGCCTCTTTGCTGGACGCGCCGCTGCGGGCGCCGGTGCGGGCCGCGCTGGAAGCGGGCGGCGTGGATGTGCGGACCGGCGCCGACGTGACCGGGCTGACCGGGCAGGGCCGCGTGTCCGGTGTACAGACCGACGCCGGGCTGATCCGGGCCGACACCGTGCTGGTGGCGGTGGGCGTCCGGCCCCGCACCGAGTTGGCGCAGGCGGCTGGCGTGGGCCTGGGTGCGACCGGGGCCATTGCCGTAAACGCCCGGCAGGAAACCGACGTGCCCGGCATCTTCGCGGCTGGCGACTGCGCCGAGTCGCTCCACCGCGTGACGGGTCAGCCGGTCTATGTTCCGCTGGCGCTGGGGGCCAACCGCATGGGCCGGGTGGCCGGGGTCAACATGGCCGGCGGCAACGCCAGCTTTCCTGGCATCGTGGGCAGCGGCATTTTCAAAACCTTTGAGCTGGGCGTGGCCCTGACCGGGCTGACCCAGGCCCAGGCAGAAAAGGCCGGTCTGGACGCTGCCTCGGTGGACCTGAGCAGCACCGACGCTGCGGGCTACCACATCGCCGCTCGCCCGGTTCACATGCGCCTGACCGGTGAACGGGGCACAGGCCGGCTGCTGGGCGCGCAGATTGTGGCCCAGGGGCATCTGGCTGCCAAGCGCATAGACGTGATCGCGGCGCTGCTGGGCGTGGGCGCCAGCGTAGAGGAGCTGTTCGAGAGTGACCTGGCCTACGCCCCGCCCTTTTCCAGCACCTGGGATTTTCCGCTGGTGGCCGCCGACCGGTTGCTGCGCCAGCTTTGACAGCTGCCCAGGGCTGGCCCGGCCCGTTCCCCGTTCTGGGCGGCCGCCTAGCGGCGGTCGTGTTCCAGCAGGTAGGTCCGCAGGCCGCTCAGGTCGTCGGTGTTGATCTGGTCTACGCCGGCGTCAATCAGCGCCTGCCACACCGCGGGGTTCTCGGGGGTGGCCCAGAAGCGCACCCGCTGCCCGTCAGCGTGGGCCTGAGCCACAGTGTCTTTCAGCTTCTGGCGCTCGGCAGCCGGGAATTCGCCTTCGCCGGTCCAGCCAAAAACCTTGGTCCAGTTGTCGCTGATGATCGGAATCAGGGAAGGGGGCGCGCCGCTGCCCAGGTCGCTGAGGCGGCCGTCCATCCCGGCGTAGCGGAGTGTCTGTGCCTGCATGGTGGCCGGCACGCGGTTGCCCGAAATCACCACGCTCACCGCCCCAGGAATGACGTGACCGTTTTCGTAACGGGTAAGCAAAGGTGCATACTCGGCCAGCGCCCGGTGGACGGCCTGATAGGTCGCCTCACCGTCGTCTTTGACGTCTACGTACAGGGTCAGGCTCTGCCCGGCGGGGTAAATGCGGCCCCCGTTCTGCGCGGCGATCTGGCGCAGCGGTTCCAGATACAGGCTCTGAAGGGTGCGGCCCGGTTGCAGCTGGCTGGCTTCGTGGGCGACCAGCAGCTGACCGTCACGCAGGAACACGTCGCTTTCCACACTGGTAAAGCCCTGGGCCAATGCGTCCAGCAGCGGGCGCTCATGCTCGTAGTCGTTGTGGGCGTGGGCGCGGGGCAGCGCCGAGGCGATCTGCACCGTTTGCTGCGTCAGGGCAGGGGCCGCCAGTTCAGCCGTCTGCACTGGAGCGCAGGCCCCCAGCACCAAGCCCAGCAGAAATAAAGCCGCAAATTTTCTCATGCCGCCAAGGTTAGACGGGAGGTGTCAGCCAGCCGTCCGCTCTGCTCAGCGCCGCAGGTACGCTTCGCCGCGCAGGGTCAGCCGCAGCAGGGGCAGGGGTGTGCCTGCGTCCCCGTCTGCGTTGCGGCACAGGCTTTTTAGGGCGCAGGGACCGCACTCGCAGCCTGACCCCGCTGGCAAGGCCGCCTGCACGTAACCGCTGCGTTCCAGCGTGAGCAGCATGCCTTCCAGCGCCTGTGGGGTGCTGCCCAGCCGCCCGGCCAGCTCGGCGGGGGTCAGCGGTTCACCGGCCACCGCTTGCAGAACCGTTTTGAGTAAAGCCATAGTGCCTCTCCTCCTTCTTTCAGCCCCAGAAAGCCAGCGCTGCGCGGTAGGTCACGAAGGCGGCGGCCCAGGCAATTGCCAGCTGCCATGCCACGGTGACCCAGGCCACCCGGCGGCCGTGCTCCTGGGCAATGGCGCCTACCGTGACCACGCACGGCGTGTACAGCAACACGAACACCAGGTAAGCCAGCCCCGACGCCGGGGTAAAAGCCTGCGCCAGCGCCGCCGCCAGCGGGGTGCCCACTTCGGCGCTGCTCTCGGCGCTCAGCGAGGGGAGCGCTGCTAGCGTAGGCAGCGCGGACACCGAGGCCACGGCGGTGTCCCACACGGCCTGCCCCGCCTGCTGTGCGCCGGCCAGCAGGCCCAGCGGCGCGGCGGCGGCGGCCTGCTCGCCCAGGTAAATCTGACCCAGGGTGCCCACCACCACTTCCTTGGCGATAAAGCCGGGAATCAGCGCGCCGGTCGCCTGCCAGTCCCCAAACCCCAGCGGCGCAAACAGCGGCGAGAGCCAGCGGCTCACCAGCCCGAACACCGAGTCGGCGGGATTTACAGCGGCGAAAGAGGCCCCGGCGGTGGCGGGGAGCGACAACAGCAGCCACACCCCGGCCACGGTCGCCAGCACGGTGGTGCGGGCGCGGCGGGCAAAGCTGGCCGTGCGGCGCCAGGCGTGCTTCCACAGCACCGGCCAGGCCGGAAAGCGGTAGGGCGGCAGTTCCAGCAGTACGCCGCTGCCCTCGGCAGGCAGTGAGGTGCGGCGCAGCGCCCAGGCAAAAGCCAGCGCCACCAACATGCCCAGCAGGTACATGCTCCACACCAGCCAGCTGCCCGACTGCGGAAACAGCGCCGCTGCGAAAATCACGTACACCGGCAGCCGCGCCGAGCAGCTCATAAACGGCAGAATCATGCTGACCAGCACGCGGTCGCTGCGGTGTTCCAGCGTGCGGGTGGCCGACACAGCGGGCACATTGCACCCGAACCCCAGAATCAGTGGGATAAAGGCGCGTCCGTCCAGGCCCACCGAGCGCATCAGCCGGTCCATCAGAAAAGCGACGCGGGCCATGTAGCCGCTGTCTTCAAGGAAGGCCATCGCCAGGTACAGCACCAGCAGCGTGGGCAGGAAGCTCAGCACCGTGCCCACGCCCGGCAGCACCGCCCCCACCACCAAGTCGCGCAGCAGCGGTACGCCGCCCAGCAGCGCCGCTGCCCAGCCGCTCGCCACTTCCAACAGCGGGCCGCCGATCAGGTCCACCCAGGGAGCGGCCACCGTAAAGGTCAGGCGGAAGACCAGCAGCAGCAGCCCGAAGAAAATAGGCAGCCCCAGCAGCGGGTGCAGGGTCAGCGCGTCCAGCCGCTCGCTGAGGGTGCGCCGCGCCTGGAAAGCCGGGGTCGCCAGCGCGGCGATGTCACGGGCGCGGGCGTAGCGGGCTTCGGCAATGTCAATCAGGGGGTCTATGCCCTCCGCTTCCAGCCGCTGCACCAGGGCGTCGGCCTGCGCCACCAGCCCGGCGTGTCCGGTGGCGCTCAGGCGTCCGCGCAGGCTGGGGTCGCCTTCCAGCAGCGCCAGGGCCAGGTAGCGCCGGGCGTGCGGCGGCAGGGTGTCCAGCGGCTCCATTGCGGCGCTCAGCTGCGCCACAGCGCCTTCTACCGGCGCCGGGTAGCGGACCGGCACGCCCGGCTGCGAGGCGAACAGCGCCGTTTCGATGACCTCATCCACGCCCTGATGGCGGCTGGCGACCGTCTCGATCACTGGTACTCCCAGCTGGCGCGACAGGGCCGCCGCGTCCACCTGAATCCCTTTATCGCGGGCCTCGTCCACCAGGTTCAGCACGGCGCTCACCGGCAGTCCAAAGTCCAGTAGGCTCAGCGTCAGGTACAGATTGCGCTCCAGATTGCCGGCGTCCAGCACATTAATGATGGCTTCGGGGGCCTCGTCCAGCAGGGCGGTGCGGGTGATCAGTTCTTCGGGGGTGTGCGGGCTGAGCGAGTAGGCGCCCGGCAGGTCCAGCAGCAGCAGCGGGCGGCCCTGGTGGTTGAGCGCCGCTTCGCGCTTTTCTACCGTCACGCCGGCCCAGTTGCCCACCTTCAGCTCGGTGCCGGCCACCGCATTGATCAGGGTGGTTTTGCCCACGTTGGGGTTGCCGGCCACCACCACACGCGGGCGGGCGGCGGCGCGCAGGCGCTCCAGCGTGCTCTGGCAGGCTCCGGGCAAGTCGCTGGGAAGGTCCCCGGGCACGGGAGGAAAAAAGGTGGTCATGGCGTGGCCTCCGCCGGCAGGCTGACCTCAATGGCGGCCAGGTCGGCGCGGCGCAGCGCCAGATGGGTGCCGCCCAGCCGCAGCTCGACCGGGTCGCCGCCGAGGGCCGAACGCAGCACCTGAATCGGGGCGCCACGGATGCAGCCCAGCTCCAGCAGGCGCCGGCGCAGGGGATGGTCACGGGCCACGCTCACCACGTGGGCAAGCTGGCCGGCGGGCAGTTGGGCAGCGGTGTGGACAGGCAGGGGGGCTGTGGTCATAGGGAAAGTCCAGGGGCCAGCCCAAACGCGGCGGGCCTATACCCGAGCAGACTACTCCGATTTAGCCGAGATGCAAGGGGGGGCTGCTCCCCAGGGCGCGCAGCCAAGTGGCACGGCGGTCTTAGTGCCGCGCCCGGCCTGCTCCGCGCAAAAAGGCACTCAGCGCCCGGTGTTCGGCGCCCTGGGTGGCGGCGGGAGGCGTGACCAGCAGCTGGCTGATGCCCACCAGTGGCGCTTCCAGGCCCAGGGTGGCGATCAGGCCCAGGTCGCGCTCGCGCTGCACGAATTCGCGCGGAAGCAGTGCCACGCCGTGGCCGTCCAGCAGGGCTTCACGCACGGCGATCAGGCTGCCCAGTTCCAGGCTGCGGGGGGTCAGGCCGGCTTCCTGAAGCAGCCGGTCGGACTGCCGCCGCACCGCCGAGGTCCGCACCGCCCACAGAAAAGTCTCGTCGCGCAGCGCCTGCAGCGGAGCGTAGCGCAGCTCGGCCAGCGGGTGCCCGGCGGGAAGGGCGGCCACCAGTTCATCCTCGCCGGTCTGGTGCAGGTCCACTTTGCCTGCGGGCATGGCTACGGGCCCCAGCACCAGCGCTGCGTCCAGGTCGCCGGACACGACCAGTTCAGCCAGGGTGCTGGAATCGCCGGCCAGCAGTTGCAGGTGCAGCCGCTGCGCCGCCCCGCCTGTGACCAGCCCGTAAGAGCGCCGTCCCAGCGAGTACGACACCCCCAGCCGCAACATGCGTTCGGGCCGCTCCTGCACCCCCGCGATGTGGTCGCCCACCTGCCGCAGGGCGTGGGTCACGGCGTGGGCGTAGGGCAGCAGGCCCTCGCCGGCCGCAGTCAGTTCTACCCCGTGGGCGCGGCGGCGGTACAGCGGCTCACCGAACTGGTCTTGCAAGGCGCGCAGCTGGCTGCTGACGGTGGGCTGGCTGAGATTCAGCCGCTCGGCCGCGCGGCTGACACTGCCCAGTTCCGCCACCACTGAAAACGCCACCAGTTGATCCGAGCTGACTTTCATACCGGGCAGTGTATAGCCCTGGCCGATAAAGCCGCCGGGAGCCGCGCCGTGTCATAGCGGGGGGCTATATCTCTGCGGCCTGCGCCACCCCAGGACGATCCCAAGAAATGCCCGAAAGAACACTTCAGAGAATAGTTGACTAGAGTGAACAATAGGCGTAACTTAAATGCAACGGCGCTTCCTCTCCGCAGCGCATCCAACCCTACCCGCCGCCTGGCCCGGTTCCTCTTCCCGGACCAGCCTCAAGTCTGGCTGCCTACGTCCTGTCCCCCGCCGCCCGGAGGCCCATCTATGTCTTCTTCCCACTCTCCTGATCCCTTGCCCGGCTCCCCACCTGCCCAGCCCTCCGATCAGCTTCACGCCGCTGAGCAGCTGCACGACACCCAGATTTCACGGTTTCTGGGCGGGATGTGGCAGCTGAACCGCCGCATCAAGGCGGATGTGCTGCCGCTGCTGACGCCGCTGGGGCTGGATCTGCGGCTCTACTTCGTTTTGCTGACCATTCGGCGTGGAGAGGTTCACCCCAAATCCATCGCCGCCGCCCTGGATTTCCCCGCCAGCCTGCTGAGCCGCTACCTGGAACAGCTGCGCGCCCTGGGTTACGTAGAGCGCCAGCTGGACCCGGCCGACTCACGCCGCATTCTGCTGCAACTGACCCCGGCCGGCCATCAGGCGCTGGAGAGCGCCATGCAAGTGATCAAGCACAACACCAGAGAGCGGTTGGGCCAGCTGGAGCCTGAGCGCCTGAGCGCCCTGCTTGACGCCATCGAAGCGCTTTCGGACCTGACCCTCAACCGCCCTCTTGCCCCCAAGGAGCAACCATGACCACTGCCCACACTTCAGAGCCTGCCCTGGAGGCGAGCGCCGCTTCCGCTGCCGCCACGCTGCCCCACTACACCGACGCCGAACGCAAAACCACCCTCACCGGTCTGCTGGTGGTCTTTTTGCTGGCAGCGCTGAGCCAGACCATCGTAGGCACCGCCATGCCGCGCATCATTGAGGACCTCAAGGGCTTTAACCTCTACGCCTGGGTGACCACCGCCTACCTGCTGGCCAGCACGGTGATGGTGCCGATCTACGGCAAGCTGTCGGACCTGTACGGGCGCAAGCCGGTGCTGATCTTCGGCATCGTGGTCTTTTTGCTGGGCAGCGCCCTGTGCGGCCTGGCCGGCGAGCCGTGGCTGGGGGGGCTGCTGGGCGGCGGCATGAATCAGCTTATCGCCTTCCGCGCCGTGGCCGGCTTTGGCGGCGCCGCGCTGTTTACCACCGCCTTTACCATCCTGGCCGATATGTTCGACCCGGCCGAGCGCGCCAAGTTCGGCGGACTGTTCGGGGCCATCTTCGGCCTGAGCGCCGTGGTCGGTCCCGTCATCGGCGGCTTTCTGACCGATGCCCTGTCGTGGCGCTGGACCTTTTATGTCAACCTGCCCCTGGGGCTGCTGGCGCTGTTCTTGATCGCTGCCAAGATGCCCCGCGTGGGCCAGCGCAGCGGCGGCAAGATTGACTTCTGGGGCGCGGGCCTGATTCTGAGCACCACCATTCCGCTGCTGCTGGCCCTGACCTGGGGCGGCGTGACCTATCCCTGGGACAGCCCCATCATCCTGAGCCTGCTGGGCGGTTCGCTGCTGAGCCTGGTGGCCTTTCTCTACGCCGAAACCCGCGCCGCTGACCCCATTATTCCGCTCAGCCTGTTCCGGGTGCCGATGTTCCGCACCGGCAACCTGGCCTCGTTCGTGGTGGGCATGGCCTTTTTTGGGGTGGTGATGTTCCTGCCGCTGTACATGCAGATGGTGCTGGGCGTGTCGCCTACCAAAAGCGGGATGAGCATGCTGCCGCTGATGGCGGGCCTGATGGGCTCCAGCATCCTGGCCGGCAACATCGTCGCAAAAAGTGGCGCCTACAAGCCCTGGATGATCGGCGGCGGCATCTTGCTGGTGGTGGGCATGTGGCTGCTGACCGGCCTGCACGCCGACTCCACGTTGCCGGACCTTTACTGGCGCATGTTTATCGTGGGTCTGGGCCTGGGGCCGTCGCAAAGTCTCTTTACCCTGGCGATTCAGAACGCGGTGCCGGTCCGTGAGCTGGGCGTGGCGACCTCTTCCAGCCAGTTTTTCCGCCAGATCGGGTCCACCATCGGCGCAGCCGTGTTCGGTACTTTGCTGATGAACAACCTGCACACCGAGCTGCCCAAGCATTTGCCCCAGGTGCCCGGCGCCCAGATGGACGCAGGCAACATGGACCTCGGCGCGCTGCGTGCTGCGGGCAGCGGCCAGGGCGGTCCCGGCGAGAAGATCAAGGCCGCCTTTGACGAGCAGTACACCCAGATTGAAAAGGCGCTGAACGGCGACGCCGCCGCTACGGCCGCCATCCAGGCCAACCCACAGGTGCCCGCTGACCTGAGGGCGCTGGTGGGCGGGGGCCTCAGAGCCCAGGTTCACGGCAAGCTCAGCACCCAGGCCGCCGCAATTCAGTCGGCGCTGAGCCAGGGCGAGCCCGGCCGCCAGGCCCTGCTGAACAGCGCCCAGACGCCCGCGCCCCTCAAGAGCCAGCTCAGGGCTTTGCCCGCTCAGGCCTTTGCAACCCCGCAGGCTTCGGCGGCGGTGGCGGCCAAAGTGAGCCAGGGTGTGCTGGCCCAGGAGGGCGCCGCGTATACCCAGGCCAAAACCCAGACCCTGGCGGCCCTCAAGACCGCGCTGGACAAGCAGGGCACCGAGCTGGCCGCCAAGGTGAACAGTGGCCTGAAAGAAGGCTTTACCGCCGCCATGACCCGCATGTTCGGCAGCGCCATCTGGTTTGCTGCGCTGGGCCTGCTGATCACGCTGTTCGTGCCAGTCTTGCCGCTGGTAAGTCGCCGCAGCGCAGCGCCCGCTGAGCAGGACGTGCCCGCCACTCCGGTCTAAGCGCTCTGCCAAGAAAACCTAAGTGCCTGACACAGGGGCGCCTCCAAGTGGGGGCGCCCCTCAATGCATGTGCAGCCGGCTTTTGGCGCTTATTCGCCGCGTGCGGCGGCCACCAGCTCACCGCTCAGCACCGCTTCGCGAATCCGCAGCACTTCGGGCCGGAAATAGCGGTCACCTTCCAGGGTGGGCATCAGCGTGCGGAGGTATTTCCAGGCGCGGTCCACCCCCACGCCGGGGGTCCTGTCCTGAAAGTCCAGGCCCTGCGCGGCGCAGGCCAGCTCAATCGCCAGCACGCCCGCCACATTGCTCACAATGTCGCGCAGGTGCCGCGCTCCGTGCGCGCCCATGCTGACGTGGTCTTCCTGGTTGGCGGAGGTGGGAATGGTGTCCACGCTGGCCGGATGGCTCAGCACCTTGTTTTCGCTGACCAGGGCTGCCGAGGTGTACTGCGCGATCATAAAGCCACTGTTCAGGCCACCTTGCGGGGTCAGGAAAGCGGGCAGGCCGCTCAGGGCCGGGTTGAGCAGCTGCTCGGTGCGGCGCTCAGCAATGCTCCCGAGTTCGGCCACGGCGACTTTGAGCGCGTCAATGGTCACCGCCAGCGGTTGCCCGTGAAAGTTGCCGCCCGACACCACCTCGCCCCCGTTTGGATGAGCACTGCCGGGGAAGATCAGTGGATTGTCGGTGACCGAGGCGAACTCAGTGGCCAGGACCTGCTCGGCGTGGGCCAGCACGTCCCAGGTGGCGCCGTGAACCTGCGGCACGGCCCGCAGGCTGTAGGCGTCCTGCACGCGGCCGTCGCCGGTCAGGTGGCTGGGGGCAATCTCGGAATCGGCCAGGTAGGCGCGCAGTTCGCCGGCCACCGCCAGGGCGCCGGGGTGCGGGCGCAGGCCCACCACGTCGCTTTGGAAGGGACGGTGCGAGCCGTATTTGGCTTCTACCGTCATGGCGGCGGCGAGGTTGGCGGTGTCCAGCAGCGTGCGGGCGTCGGCCAGGGCCAGGGCCAGCAGCGATCCCATCAGCTGCGTGCCGTTGATCAGCGCGAGGCCTTCTTTGGCCTGCAAGGTGAGCGGCGTCAGGCCCAGCTCCCGCAGCACCTCGGCAGCGGGCCGCACCTGACCGCCATGCTCAATGTCGCCCAGGCCCAGCAGCCCCAGCGTGAGGTGCGCCAGTGGGGCCAGGTCGCCCGAAGCCCCCACGCTGCCCTGCGCCGGGACGACCGGCAGCGCGTCGGCGTTCAGCAGGGCCAGCAGCAGTTCGACCACTTCTGTGCGCACGCCCGAATGCCCCAGTGCCAGCGACTGCGCCCGCAGCAGCAACATGCTGCGCACCACTTCACGGGGCAGCGGCTCGCCCAGGCCAATCGCGTGCGACACGATCAGGTTGTGTTGCAGCTGCGCCAGCTGGTGCTTGTCAATCTGCACATTTTCGAATTTGCCG
>JAUNHF010000043.1:7842-10228 GCA_030524065.1 Deinococcus sp. | reverse complement strand
CCGCGAAGGTGGCCGTACCGTCGGCGCTGGCGTTGTGACCAAGGTCATTAAGTAACTTTCAGCCCAACTGCTGAGTCGAATACACCACAAGAGCCACCTGGGAACAGTTCCCAGGTGGCTCTTTCTATGCCCTTCAAATGGTCACTGCTTTGCCCTCTCTAGATCAGTCCATGATATACTTCTAAGGTTCATGACTACGCACCTGACGTGGTCAAGGAGGAACCTTATGAAGAAAGATCTGCACCCCAAAGCTGTTCCCTGCAAAATCATTTACCAGGGCCAAGTTGTGATGGAAACTCTGTCGACCCGTCCCGAGATCCACGTGGACGTATGGAGCGGCTCTCACCCCTTTTGGACTGGCGAAGAGCGTTTCGTAGACACCGAAGGCCGCGTTGAGAAGTTCTCCAAACGCTTCGGCGACAGCTACCGCAAGCGCGGCTAAGCAATCACAGTACCAAAAAGGGAGAGGCTATGGCCCCTCCCTTTTTGGTACTGATACTCTGTAGAGCTATGAGGTGAATCCAATCCGGAAGTAATCAGTTTGTCCGGCACCAACGATAAGGGGCAGCCTAATGACAGGCTGCCCTTTTCATAAGCCATGAGACCCTGATATGAGACTTAGCTTTCGGAGTCGCTATCGTAGCCTTCGGTCAAAGCCACAGCTTCGCCAGCGCTCATTTCGGGAGATTCGGAGTCGGGGATACCCGCCACCTTCTCTTCAACCTTGGGAGTCTCTGCCTTGTCGCTGTCGGAGCTCATACCAAACTGTGCAAACAGGTCAGCGTAAACATCCCCCAGCTTGGTGCTGATCTTGCCACCCTGGCTGGCGTCCTTGGCGGAGTAGTTGTAGTCGGCACCACGTCCACCACGTCCGCCACGGCTGTTGCCACCGCCGCTATAACGGTCGGTACGGCTGCCACCACCCTGGCTGACGAAGTCACGGTTGCCACCTTCGCGGGGAGCGGGGCCACCACCCAGAGCGCGGCGACGGGACAGACTGGCACGCTGTTCCACGGGATCAATGTTAAGAATAACGGCTTCGATTTCGTCGCCCTTCTTAAACAGGTCCGCCGGGTTGTTCACGCGCTGGATGTCCAGCTCGCTGATGTGGATCAGGCCTTCAATGCCTTCTTCAATTTCCATGAACACGCCGAAGTCGGTCAGGCCGGTGACCTGGCCTTTCACGGGAGTGCCCGGAGGGTAACGGTCAGGCAGGGCGCTCCAGGGATCATCCGTGGTCTGACGAATACCCAGGCTGATACGGCGCTCCACCGGATCCATGCGCAGGATGACAGCCTCAGCTTCTTCGCCCTCGGTCAGCACTTCATTGGGATGACGTACGCGCTTGGTCCAGCTCATTTCGCTGACGTGGACCAGACCTTCTAGGCCGGGCTCCAGCTCCACAAACGCACCGAAGTTGGTCAGGTTGGTGACTTTGCCCTTGACGCGCTGACCAATGCTGTAGCGCTCCATGGCGCCTTCCCAAGGATCATTGGTTAGGGACTTCATGCTCAGGTTGATGCGCTCGCGGCTCTCGTCCACGTCAATCACCTGCACATTGACCTTGTCGCCCACAGCCACCACTTCACGGGGGTGGTTGAAGCGTCCGTAGGTCAGCTCGCTGCGGTGCACCAGACCGTCAATGCCGCCGAGGTTCACAAACACACCAAAGTCAGTGATTTCCACCACGGTACCTTCAAACTCAGCACCGGACTCCAGATGGGTCATGGTTTCCTGCTTAGCCTGCTCCTTCTGGGCGTCCAGAATCGAGCGGTGGCTGATAATCACGCGGTTGCGCTTGCGGTTCAGTTCAATCAGCTGGACTTGCAGGGGCTTGCCCACGTAAGGATCCAGGTCATTGACACGGCGGGTATCCACCTGGCTGGCTGGCAGGAAGGCACGGATGCCTTCGACCTGGGCAACGAGGCCGCCCCGGACCTTTTCCAGCACTTCGACTTCGAAGGTCTGGCCTTCTTCCTGCATCTTTTCCAGTACACGCCAACCCTTGTTCTGGTCAGCACGCTTCTTGGAAAGGACAATCTGGCCGGTGGCCGTATCCACACGCACCACGTAGGTGGTGATGGAATCGCCGGGCTTGTACTGCGCCTGGGCCTCTTCAGCAGTGACCGGCTCGTCGCCCAGCTGGGTCAGAGGCACAATGCCTTCCACCTTAGCGCCGATGTCCACGGCGATGCCTTCGGAACCAATAAAGACCACGGTGCCGTCGACGATGTCGCCACGGTTGACGTTCTGGGGTTCTTGAGCTTCGCTCGCCAGAACGTCTTCCATGGTCATTTCGGGGTAGTCGCGCTCCTCGGGCTGAGTAGCCTGGGGCTGGGCCTGCTGGGCCTGCTCCTGCTGCACATCACTCTGGGTCGCGGTTTCG
>JAUNHF010000043.1:3786-7832 GCA_030524065.1 Deinococcus sp. | reverse complement strand
TGCCCTGATCGGGCTGAATCATCCCACCTTCTTGGGTGGGGGTCTGGGTCTTGTCTTCCATGAACTCCTAATCCTCCTGGATATAGCCTGCGCGTCGTGGCGCGGCAATACCTCAGCCTAGCATCCATATGGGGCAGGGGGCAAGCGAAAAAAGAGGAGAGAGAACGCGGAAAAAGTGACCGGCATCGCTCAGCAACATTCGCGGCGCGCTTGCAGGGCCCGCCGGCTCTTTGCTACACTTCTGCGGTGCGCTTTTTGCGTGGCTGCTGGTAAGGCGCATACTGTCCGTTCCCTAATGGCGGACGACCCTCAAATCCACACTCTTGAGGCATCACTATGGTTAAAATTCGTTTGTCCCGCTTTGGTTCGGCCCATAACCCCCACTACCGCATTGTTGTTGCAGATGCACGCCGTCCCCGCGACGGTGGCTACATTGAGAGCCTGGGCCACTATGACCCCCGCAAAAAGTCTGAAACCTTTTTGAAGGTGGACGTGGAGCGTGCCCAGCACTGGCTGGCGCAGGGTGCTCAGCCCACCGCCACGGCCCGCCGTCTGCTGAAGTCGCAGGGCGTGCGCGTCCGATAAGCGGCCAACTGCTGGCCCTCCTTTTTTAAGGAGGCCCGCCAAGGGAAGGACTGTTCATTCGTGAGCAGTCCTCTTTCTATTATTTCTGGCTTCTCCCGTTCTCTGCGGTGTGCTGTGACTGGCTGCCCCGTACCCTTCTTTCTTGCACCGTTTCTGAGGGGGCCGTAGTGCTACTCCCACTTCACCGGCTGGGAGCAGCGTGCCACTATGGAGACATGACCCTTTTCGATGAACTGGAATTCTCCAATCTCCAGCTGGACCAGCATGGGCCGCTGGCTGTGCTGACCATCAACCGGCCCAAGGCGCTCAATGCCCTGAACACCGACACCTTGGCCGAGATCGGGCAGGCAGTGGACCTGATTGCCGAGAATGCTGATATCAGCGCCCTGATCCTGACAGGCGCGGGCGAAAAAGCCTTTGTGGCCGGTGCCGACATCAGCGAGCTGAGCGAGATGAACAACGTCTACTCGGGCCGCGAACTTTCGCTGGGCGGTCAGGAAGTGATGCAGTCGCTCAGCAACCTGCCGCTGCCGACCATTGCCTGCATTCAGGGCTTTGCGCTGGGCGGCGGCCTGGAACTGGCGCTGGCCTGCGATATCCGCGTCGCTTCGCCCCGCGCCCGGATGGGCCTGCCCGAAGCCACTCTGGGCGTCATTCCCGGCTTTGGCGGGACCCAGCGCTTGCCCCGCCTGATTGGTCTGGGACGTGCCCTGGACCTGCTGCTGACCGGCCGCCAGGTGGACGCCGAAGAAGCCTTGCAGATGGGCCTGGTGAACTATGTCGCAGACGAGCCGCTGAGCAAAGCCCGTGAAGTGGCCGAGCAAATGATGCGCGGCGCGCCGATTTCGCTGGCGCTGATCAAGGAAGCGGTGCGGCGCGGCGCTCACCTCAGCGTGGAAGAGGGCATGGAGATTGAGGCGGACCTGTTCGGTATGGCTGTGGCGACCAGCGACTTTGCCGAGGGCACCCGCGCCTTCCTAGACAAGCGCCGCCCCGAATTCAAGGGGGAGTAATGGCAGACCAGCCGGAACAGACGGGGCCAGGCAAGCCCGCAGGTCAGGGCCAGCGGGGCCGGGGCACCCAGGGCACATTTCGCCTGGACGTCCTGGGCGGCGCACCGCAGGAAATGGGCGGCGTGAGCCCTGACCAGGAACCGGCCAGCGGGCTTCAGGAAAAGGAGCTGGACTCGCAGCTGCGCTTCGCCACGCCCAGGGCCAAACTGATCGAATCGGCGCAGGCCTCGCTCCGCTCTGACCTGAGTGAGTATCCACGGGCACTGGCCGCCTTCGAGGCACTGCAAAACGATCCCGAAGCGCTGGCGCACTGGGATATGGCGAACTACATCACCATGCGCAAGCTGGGCTACAACGACCACGGCCGAGTACACGCCTTTATCACCGGGGCGGCAGGCGTAACCATCGCCCACCTGCTGCTGGACGCTGGGGTCAAGCCCGACTTGATCGAAAGCGGCATAGGCGACGCGGACGACGTGCTGCTGACGGTCATTCTGGGCACCATGCTGCACGACATCGGCAATCAGGTGCACCGCGCCGGGCACGAGATGCACGGCGTCAATCTGGCTTTGCCCATCCTGGACCGCATCATGACGCCGCTGTATGCGGACACCTTCAAGCGGATCAAGGTGCGCTCGTTTATCCTGGGCGCGATCAATTGCCACGACCTGAATCCGCCGCCCCTGACCATTGAGGCAGGAATCACGGCGGTGGCCGACGGCACCGACATCACCAAAGGCCGTGGCCGCAAGGCATTCAAGATGGGCAGTGTGGACATCCACTCCATCAGTGCCCTGGCCGTGGATCAGGTGGTGATTGAGCCCGGCGACCAGCGTCCGGTGCGGATCAGTGTGACCATGAACAACTCCGGCGGGATCTTCCAGGTGGAAGAAGTGCTGGCTTCCAAGGTGATCAATACGCCGCTGCGTGACTACATCGAGCTGCGCGCTGCCACACGGCCCAGCGGCGACGAGCAGATTCTGACGCGGGTGCGCCTGGAAGGCAGCCAGTTTGTGGTGGACTTAGAAGGCGGCGGCGAGGTGGCGGTAGACGTGGACAACTCCGCTGCCGAGGCTACCGGGGTGCAGGCCGAAATGGCCCCAGTGCCGGAGCCCTGAGCCTGAGCAGTGGCACGCTGGGCAGTGATATGCCCGGCAAAGAGCGCTCCGGCTGGCCCCCACCTGCGTACGACGGGGGCCAGTTGCCGGCTTGCCGTCCGCCCGCAGCGGCCACTGTTCACCGCAGCGGCGGCGAGGCTTGTTAGACTGCGGCGATGCCTGGAAATCCTGCTCCCAAAGCCCACCTTTCCCACACACGCCGCTCCGGTCCCTGGCTGTGGGGGGCCGCCGCCCTGACGGTCCTGCTGGGCAGTGCCCTGGCCCTGAGTCTGGGCCAGAGTGGCAGCGAGCTGGCGCCCGGCGTGCGGATCGGGGGTGTGGAGGTGGGCGGACTGAGCCGCGAGGAAGCGCAGGCCCAGCTCGGCCGCCACCTTCCCGCTGCGCCGCAAGTGACTGTCCGCGCCGGCCACCAGAGCTGGCAGCTGAGCGCCGCCGAATTGGGCTGGCAGCGCGATACGGAGACGGCGCTTGACCAAGCCCAGAGCTACAGCGCCCGCCGAAGCTGGTCACAGCGGCTGAAGGACATGACCGGCCAGGGACAGCCCGCCAACTTTGATGTGTCCGCGCAGGTCAACCAAGAGAAAGCTGCCGCCAAACTTGCCCAGCTGACCGCTCCGCTGGGGTTCGCGCCCCAGGACGGCACCGTGAAATTTGATGAGAAAGCCTACCGCTATGTGGTAAGCGGTGGCCGCGGGGGCAAGCAGGCCAACGCCCAAGCTGCCGCGCAGCAGTTTGCCGCACACCCAGACGCCAAGGAGCTGAATGTGCCTTTTCAGATGGTGTCCTCGGCCCATTCGCCGGCCCGGCTCAAAGCGCAGGCGGCAAAGGGCAACGCGCTGATTCGCCCGCTGACGGTCCGGCTGGGAGATTCGGAGACGGCCGTCACCTTGACCAAGCAGCAGGTCGCCAACCTGTACTGGGCCACCAAAGACGGCATCAAACCCGACCTCGACGCCATAGAGGCCACCTTCAAAGGGCTGCTGGCGCAGGTGGACCGTCCTGCCACTCCGGCCCGCTACGTCGCGCAGGGCAAAGACTGGGTGCCGCAAGAAGGCCGCAGCGGCCATGAGGTGCAGCGCAAGGAAGCCCGCCAGATATTTGAGCGTGACGCCTTGAACCCTGAAACGACCGAATCGGTGTGGCCGGCTCAAAAGACCGAGCCCACCTTCAAGGTCACGGACCTGCCTGACCCGGCAGGGCTGGAATTGGTCGCCAGCGGCGAGAGCGTCTACGGCGGCAGCAGTCAGGCGCGGCGCGAGAACGTGCAGGTGGCCGCGCAGAAACTGGACGGCTACGTGGTGCCGGCCGGCGGGAATTTCAGCTTTTTGCA
>JAUNHF010000043.1:0-3768 GCA_030524065.1 Deinococcus sp. | reverse complement strand
GCCTGGGCGGCGGCGTCTGCCAGGTATCCACCACCGCGTTCCGCAGCCTGTACAACGCAGGTCTGCCCATCGTAGAGCGCAACCAGCACTCTTACCGGGTGTCTTACTACGAGCCGCAGACCGGCTTTGAAGCAGCGGTTTACGACCCCGGCCTGGACCTGGTGATGAAAAATGATACCGGCGCGCCCCTGGTGGTCCGGGCGATCAACGACAACGCCAACAGCCGCCTGACAGTGGAGCTGTGGGGCAAGAAGCCGCGGCGACAGGTGACGGTAAGCGACGCGGTCATTACAGCGCAGCTGCCTGCGCCGGCTCCGCGCTACGTAACCAACCGCAACCTGGCCCCCGGCGAGCAGCGCTACGGGGAAGGGTCGCGCCCCGGCCTTTACCTGTACATCACCCGCACCATCAAGGACGCGCAGGGCACCCGCACCGAACGGCTGGACACCCGCTACGAACCCTGGGCTGGAACCATTGAGCGGGGGCCGGCGCAGTGAGTGGCCTGAAGAGCAGCGGCGCAAGCAACGCCGCGCCGTCTGGCCCGGCCCTGCCCGCCCGCGTGCGCATCACCCGCCCTCCCCTGCCACTGGCCCCGGCACTGGCAAAGGCGGCCGCGCAGTTGCTGCCCGGCACTGACCTGCGGCAGGTGCAGTCAGCGGCCCTCGCCATCGCGGGCGGCAGCGTGATCGGGGCGGCACTGAAAGGCGCAGCGCCAGCTCCCGGGGCAAAGTCCGCTGGGGCCGGCTCCCACGTAGGGGTGGCCCCCGGCTGGCGCGGCAAGGGCATTGAGGCGGCGCTGGCCGCTGCACTAGACCCAGCCGAGTAATCAGTTGGCCGAGCAGTAGGTTGGCCGGGTACTGAGGAGGTTGGGCCGGGACCACCGCGCCGGGGCTGTCTGCTAGCCTAAAGGCCATGCCACAAATGAACTTTGCCCTGGACGACGAGGGTCGCCTGATCGTGCAGCATGTGCGCGATTTCTGCCGCAGTAAGATCGCGCCGCTGGCCCGTGAGTACGACCGCGAGCACCGCTGGCCTGAGCCGCAGCTGCGCGGGCTGGCCGAACTGGGCCTGATGGGAGCGACCGTGCCCGAAGAGTGGGGCGGAGCAGGTCTGGACAGCGTGACCTACGCGCTGTGCCTGGCCGAAATTGCGGCCGCCGACCCCAGCGTAGCGGTCATTGTAAGCGTACAAAATGGCCTGCCAGAGCAGATGATCCTCAATTACGGCAACGATGAGCAGCGAGCGCGGTTCTTGCGGCCGCTGGCGAGCGGCGAGAAACTGGGCGCTTTTTGTCTGACCGAGCCGCAAGCCGGCAGTGACGCCGCCAACCTCAAGACCCGCGCCGTGCGCGACGGCGACGACTGGCTGATCAGCGGGTCCAAGGCCTGGATCACCTCGGGTGGGCACGCAGACCTCTACATGGTCATGGCCCGCACCGGCGGCGAAGGAGCACGCGGCGTGAGCTGCTTTGTGGTCGAAGCCGGCACTCCTGGCCTGAGCTTCGGGCGCCCGGAGGAGAAGATGGGCCAGCACGCCGCGCACACCACCTCTGTCACCTTTGAGAACGTGCGCGTGCCGGCTGCCGCCATGATCGGGGAGGAGGGCCAGGGATTGATCGTCGCGCTGTCCAGCCTGGACGCGGGGCGCATCGGGATTGGGATGCTGGGGGTAGGCATAGCGCAGGCCGCGCTGGAACACGCCGCCCGCTACGCGGCGGAGCGCGAGCAGTTCGGCAAGCCCATCGCGGGGCATCAGGCGGTCAGCTTCAAGCTGGCGCGGATGGCGACCCAGGTGGAAGCCGCCCGGCTGCTGGGCCTCAAGGCCGCCTGGCTCAAGGACCAGGGCCAGTCTTTTTCCAAGGAAGCCAGCATGGCGAAACTGCTGGGCAGCGAGGCCGCCGTAGACGTCACCCGCGACGCCGTGCAGATTTTCGGGGGCAACGGCTACAGCGCCGAGTACCCGGTAGAAAAGCTGTACCGTGACGCCAAAATCACCGAGATTTATGAGGGCACCAGCGAAATTCAGCAGCTGGTGATCGGCCGGGCCGTGCTGAGCGAACTGACCCGCTAAGGGCGCCTGAGGAGACGAAAAGCCGCTACAATGCGGCCCTCATGACCCGCAAGCGGCAGGCCGGACTCAACCAAGCCACCCTTTCCCTGCTGGGCCTGCTTCTGGCCGGCGCGGCGGCGCTGTGGGGCTGCGGCGAAGACCTGAACCTGCCCACTCCCCCCGGCGAGAGCGTCCCCGGGGCTTATGGGGACACTGGGCAGTGCCGCGACGAATGGCGCGCCGGGATTCCGTCCCTGGCCGGCGAAGCGCAGACCCGGCTGCTGTGCCGCCAAGAGTACGTGGCGCTGTACGACCCGCAGCGCCGCGTGCCCCGGGTGGTGGGCGAGTATCTGGTCCCGACCGAGTTCAGCGGCGAGGTAGAGCGCCAGGACAATTTCACGCCGGACCCCGACCTGCCCCCTGGTGAAAGTGCCGAGCTGAACGACTACCGGCGCAGCGGCTATGACCGGGGCCACATGGCTCCCGCCGCCGATTTCAAATCCAGCGAGCAGGCGATGCAGGAGTCGTTTTACCTGACCAACATGGTGCCGCAAAACCACGACATGAACGCCGGGGTGTGGGCGGCGCTGGAAAGTGCGGCCCGCGCCTGCGCTGAGGATCAGGGCGGCGTCTTTGTGCTGACCGGGCCGGTGCTGGGCAAGAACCCAGCCACTATCGGAGACGGGGTGGCGGTGCCGGACGCCCTGTTCAAGGTGATCGTGGCGGGCAAGGACGCCCGCGCCTTTGTGATTCCCAACCGCGAGCAGGCCAGCGACACCAACTTCGGGCGCTACGAGGTGACGCCGGAGATGGTGGAGGAGCTGAGCGGCCTGAACCTTTTCCCTGACGGCAGCGTGACCCTGGACACACCGGGCCGCTTTTGCCGTGGCGCGTTCGGCGGCTGACCTGAAGTGGAGGCAGGGTCAATGCCCCGCCGGCCAGCCCAGCGGATAGACTGGGAGCGGCTCCCTGGGCGGGCGCTCCACCGGCAGCCGCTCGGGAAACAGCTGCGTGGGGACACGTTCCAGCTGGGTGTCCAGCAAACGGGTTGCGGCGCGGCGGGCCAGCAGGCTGCGGACCTGCGGCGCCGCCTGCTCCAGCGGCACCAGGCCGGCGGCGCGGCGTTCGGTCACCTCGACCACGTGCCAGCCGTGATCGGTCTGCACCACCTGGGGTGCGTTGAGCGCCGCGCCAAACAGCACCGTTTCGAAGGCGGGCACCGTTTCGCCGGGAACCAAGCAGCCCAGGTCGCCCCCGCGTGAGGCGCTGCCGGGGTCGCGGCTCTGCGAGTGGGCCAGCAGCGCGAAGTCGGCCCCGCCCACCAAGGCGCTGCGCAGGTCGCGGGCCAGCGCCTGATCGGTGACCAGGATGTGGCGAGCACAGGCTTCCTCACGCTGCACGAAGCTGGAGCGGTTCAGGGCGTAATAGCTCTGCACGGCCGCGTCGCTGAAGGTAAAGCGGCCGCGCAACTCCCGGCGGTAAGCTTCAATCAGCGCCTGACGGGCCATCTCGCTGAGATAGTCGGCCTCGTCCCGGTAGCCGGCGCCGCTCAGGTAGTCGGCGTACCCCTGGGGCTGCGCGAAGGAATGCGGCCCGATACGCGGCTGCCCCCGGTACACGAAATCCGGCAGCGCCTGACGGGCCAGATATTCCACCCGCTTGTCGTGGATAAGCTGCTCGAAAAACTGGCTGCGTGAGGGAGCGAAGGACGGCAGCAGG